>JBQCEW010000084.1:0-2841 GCA_051959815.1 Solirubrobacterales bacterium | reverse complement strand
GGGGGGGGGGGGGGGGGGGTTTCTTTTTTTCTTGGTCCGCCCCCCCCCCCCCCCCCCCCCCCCCCCCCACCCCCGAGCGGCCAATGACACTCCGAGGGTGGAGCCCCAGGTGAACATCCCTACCCACCACGCCCAGCTAGGAGCGGAGTTGTAGACGCCGTTTTCTGGTTGGAGCCAGTTGCAGAGGAGGTTGATCAGGAGGATCTGGGTGGCTAGGCCGCAGGCGGCGCCGAGGATTGCGGCGGCCAGGGGGTGAGGGGACCAGCCGAGGCAGTAGACGATGAAGGCGGTCGCGAGGGTGCCGGCTAGGAGCGAGGTGAGGATGATTACTGCGAGGCCGAAGATGATCGAGGGGAAGTCGAAGCTGCCGTGGAGGGAGTCTTGCCCGAAGAAGAGCGCGGTGACCGAGGTGAGCGGCGTCCAGGTGCTGGAGGTGATCCCGGCCTTGGCGGTCGGCACGGCGGCGATCTCGGCGATCAGGGAGACGGTCAAGAGGAGGGCCGCAGCAGCCCAGAGCGAAGGGACGACGCTGGCGACCAGCTTCTTGTTCCGCACGTTTCGGGGGTACCCGCGAGGGGTAGCCCGAAACCGCTCGTGTCGGGTCGCTTACACCTGGCTGACGGGGCGGGCCGGGTCGAGGGCTCGCGGCTCTACCGCGAGGTCGAACGCGACGGCGAACGCGACCTCGTCGCCGTCGAGGAGCCGCTCGAGATCCGCGTCGACGGCGAGCCGCTGAGCGTGACGATGCGGACCCCCGGCGCCGACGAGGAGCTGGCGCTCGGCTTCCTCTACGGCGAGGGGCTGATCGACGGGCCGAGCGAGGCTGGGCCGAGCGAGGACCTCGCCGCCAACGTGGTCGAGGTCGCGGGGCCGCTCCTGCGCAACCCCGGCCGGCGGCGCTTCTACACGACCTCCTCCTGCGGGGTCTGCGGCAAGGGCGCCCTGGAGGAGGTGGCGGTGGCAAGCGAGCCGCTGCCGTCGGGGCCGCGGGTCGAGCGCTCGCTGCTGGCCGACCTGCCGGAACGGCTGGCGCAGCCGGGCTTCGAGCGGACCGGCGGCCTGCACGCGACCGGCCTCTTCGACGCATCCGGTGAGCTGCTGCTGACGCGCGAGGACGTCGGCCGCCACAACGCGATGGACAAGGTTGTCGGGGCAGCGCTGCTCGCCGGCGGTCTGCCCCTGCACGAGCGCCTGCTCTGCGTCAGCGGCCGCCTCTCCTTCGAGCTGGTCCAGAAGGCTGCGGTAGCCGGCTGCCCCGTCCTCGTCGGCGTCGGCGCCCCCAGCTCCCTGGCAATCGATCTCGCCGCCGACCGCCGCATGACCCTCTGCGGCTTCGCCCGCCGCGGGGGGGTCAACGTCTACTCAGCCGCCGAGCGGCTCTCCTGAGCCTGAGGCGCCACTTCTTTCGCGATCTCGTTTAGGACCGCAGCGCCGCGGCGGCTGCGGCCGGCGACCCAGCAGGCGAGGGGGGCGGCGGTGCGCTCGGAGGAGTGGGCGGCGGTGGCGGCGAGGTCGAGCAGCGCCGCCACTTCCTCTTTGCTCGGCGGCTCCAGCCCGAGCCGCTTGCAGAAGTCAACCAACCACTCGTCCCTTCTCATTCAGCCTCCGATCGCGCTCATCGTCCGTGCCGGCGGTCGAAATCCCGGCTCGTTGATCCTGTGCTTCAGCTCCTTGCGCCAGACCGCCTCGCGGACGATCCGCTCCAGCTCCTCGTCGCTCGCGCCCTCGCGCAGCGGCCCGCGCAGGTCGGTCTCGTGCTGGGAGAAGAGGCAGGTCCGCAGCTTGCCGTCAGCGGTGAGGCGGATGCGGTTGCAGTCGGCGCAGAACGGTTCGGTGACGGGGTTGACGAAGCCGATCTCGCCCTTTCCGTCGGCGAAGGCGTAGACGCGCGCGGTCGAGTGCGGCTCCCGCGGCAACTCGCGCAGCGGGTGCTCGGCCTCGACCAGCGCTCGCACCTCGGCGCCGCTGAGGACGTCGTCGGCGCGCCAGGAGCGGTCGCCGTCGAGCGGCATGAACTCGATGAAGCGGACCTGGAAGCGGCGGCTGTGGGCGAGCTCGCAGAAGCGCGAGACCTCCTCGGCGCCGAAGCCGGGCATCGGCACCGCGTTGACCTTGACCGGTCGCACCTGGGGGAAGGCGGCGATCGCCTCCAGCCCCTCCAGCACCCGGTCCAGCGCATCGCGGCGGGTGACCTCGAGGAAGCGGCCGCGGGCGAGCGAGTCGATCGAGACGTTGACGCGGTCGATGCCGGCGGCGACCAGCGCCTCGGCATCGCGGGCGAGCAGGTAGCCGTTGGTGGTCAGCGAGAGGTCGCGCAGTCCCTCGATCGCCGCCAGTCGCCCAACCAGCGCCGGGAATTCGCGCCGCACCAGCGGCTCGCCGCCGGTCAGCCGCACGTCCTCGACGCCGAGCGCGACGAAGAGCCGGACCAGCCGCTCGATCTCCTCGAAGCTGAGGATCTCGGCCCGGTCGATCCACGGCATCCCCTCGGCGGGCATGCAGTACCGGCAGCGGAAGTTGCAGCGGTCGGTGACGGAGACCCGTAGGTCTCCGAGCAGGCGGCCGTGAGCGTCTTCGAGCGCCACGCCCGCAGGCTACCCGCAGGTATCCGCGGTGACACCAGTTGCGAGACACTTAGGTCATGAAGCGGACACTGGGAGCGGTGCTGGCCGGCGGGGTCGGCAGCCGGATGGGCGGCGGTAAGTCCTGCGCGGAGCTGCACGGGCAGTCGCTGATCGCCTACCCGCTGGCGGCGCTGGCGGAGGCCGGGCTGGAGGCGATCGTCTGCGCCAAGCCGGGCGACCGGCTGCCGCCGGTGGAGGCGCCGGTGCTGCGGGAGCC
>JBQCEW010000083.1:0-4188 GCA_051959815.1 Solirubrobacterales bacterium | reverse complement strand
CCCCCCCCCCCCCCCCCCCCACGACTCCGTCCACCTTCTTAAAGAGCGCCTGGAAGGCATCGTCTACGCTCAGAAGCGTGGATTCGCTCAGTTGGGAAAGTGACCTGCCGCACCTGCGCCGGCCGATCCTGGTCTGCGCCTTTCGCGGCTGGAACGACGCCGCCGCCGCGGCGTCGACCGCGCTGGCAACCGTCGGTAACTCCCTCGAGGGCGAGCTGATCGCCCGCATCGACCCGGAGGAGTTCTTCGACTTCCAGTCGACGCGGCCGACGATCAACCTCGACGAAGGGCAGACCCGCCGGGTCGAGTGGCCGGAGAACAACCTGATCGCGGTCCAGGTGCCGAATGCCGACCGCGACCTCGTCCTCCTCGATGGGACCGAGCCGAACCTGCGCTGGCGCACCTTCTCGGAAACGATCTCGACCGCCGCCGACGCGCTCGGGGTGGAGATGATGATCAGCCTCGGAGCGCTGATCGCCGAGGTCTCCCACACCCTGCCGGTGCCGATCACCGGCCTCGCCTCCAGCGAAGACCTGGTGGAGGAACTGGAGCTGGAGCGCTCCAGCTACGAGGGGCCGACCGGGATCGTCGGCGTCCTCCACGACCTCTGCCGTCGCAACGACCTCGACTCCGCCTCCCTCTGGGCGGCGGTGCCCCACTACGTCGCCGCCGTCCCCAACCCGAAGGCGGCCCTGGCGCTGCTGCGCCGGCTCGAGGGCCTGACCGGGATCGCCGTCGAGGCCTCCGAGCTAGAGGAGGAAACCGCTGACTACGAGGAGCAGATCGGCCGCGCCGTCGCCGCCAACCCCGAGATCGAAGAACTGGTCCAGCGGATCGAGGCCGAACAGGTCGACCTCCTCGACGAGGAAGGCGAACTCCCCTCAGCCGACACCCTCGCCCGTGAGTTCCAACGCTTCCTCCGCCAACGCGGCAAAGATTCCAGCTGAGATAGCTCGAATCTCTCCATCAGGACCGTGCTCTCTGGCCGGGCGGGTCCTGTCACCGCAGGGGACCCACCCCCTCCTGAACTACCAGGAGGGGGTCCCCCCTACGGCGCCACCCACCCGGAGGAGCCGTTTCCTCAGGCGACGAAGCTCGGGCGTAAACGTTCCTCGCGGGGGGTGGCGCGGATTTGGGGGACCATCCTGAGCAGCTACTGCAGCGCAAGGATGGTGGTGCCAAATCCGTGACAGGACCCGCCGCGCCGGAGCGCATAGTCCTGAGCTGTTTGCAGACCTACGCTTCGGCTGCCGGGCAGATGAGGCGGTAGTCGCACCAGCTGCAGACTTTGGGAGAGGGGCGGGGCTCGAAGTCTTGGGAGAGGATGCCCTCGCCTACCTGGAGGACGGTGCGCTCTACTCGCTCGGCGTCGTCGGGGCGGGTCGGGGCCGGGACCTTGTCGCCGTCGAGGACGTAGTAGTAGCTGCCGGTATTGGCCTCGATGCCCCAGGCCTCGCGGGCGGCCATCCGGTAGAGCGCGAGCTGCAGGTCGTCGTCGAGGTCTTCGGCGCTCTTGCGCTCGCCGGTCTTGTAGTCGATCAGCTCGTAGTCGCCGTCGGGGAGGCGGTCGACGCGGTCGACGCGGCCGCGGACGTGGTGGTCGCCGACCTTGAAGTCGAACTTTTTCTCCAGCCAGACCGGCTCGCCCTCGGAGAGGCGCTCGCGCTCCCAGTAGAGGCGCAGCGCCTCCTTGGCGCGGTCGCGGAACTGCAGCTCGTCGTCCGAGTCGCCGAAGCCGGTCCGCCGCCAGCCTTCGGCGAAGAGCTTGTTCAGCCGCGAGAGCCCTTCGTGCTCGTTAGGCGGCGGGTCTTTGTGGAAGCGCTCGAGGACGTTGTGGAAAAGGATTCCGAACCGCTGGTTGATCGTCGGCTCCTGCGGGATGCCGAAGACGCGCGCGAACTTGTACTTGAGCGGGCAGGTGAGGTAGAGCGAGAGGTCCGAGGCGGAGAGGCTGAGCATGCCGTCGCCGCGCCGCGGCAGGAAGGCCGCCAGCGAGGGCTCCTCGCGCGCCGCCACCAGCTCCAGCCGCCGCCCACGCTCGCGCTCGGAGTCGAGCAGGTAGGCGTCGAGGGCGGAGGCGTCGAGCTCGGCCTGTTGCTCGGGCGTCGCCACTTGGCGCAGCAGCCCGTTCACCGCCTCGATCGCCTCGGCGGTCGGCTCGTCCCCCGGCCGCTGCGCCAGCGCCGCCAGCTTCAGCAGCTCCAGGTAGCGGGCGATCGCCCGGTTGACATCGATCGCGGTGTCGAGGCGCGGCTCGGAGAGCTCGCGCCCGGCGCGCCAGGAGGCCTCCAGCACCTGCTCGCGCAGCGCCCGGTAGGTGGCGTGCAGCCCCTCGGCCGGGCCGAACAGCTCCTCCTCGTGCTCCTCCTCCGAGACACCTTCGGCAGTCGCGGTCGCAAGTGCCTCCTCGTAATAGCGCGATGGTCGCGCCGCGCCTCCCTCGGGGCCGCGCTCGACCCGCGAGAGCACCAGGCCGCTGCGCGCCGGCCAGCCCATCCGCTCCCACTCGGCCTCCTCCTCGAGGCCGAGCACGAAGACGTGGTCGAAGCCGAGCCCCTTGACCGATGCTGCCGCCATCCCCCGCACGGCCCCGGGCGCCGGCGGCTCCTCGGCGTCCTCCGCTTCGACGCCGGCCTCGGCGACGGCGCTGAGGTAGGCGACGAAGCCGCGGGTCGAGCCGCGCGGTTCCCGTCGCGTCCAGGCGGTCGCCAGCTCGGCCAGGCGCGAGAGCCCGAGCAGCCGCTCCGCCACCTCCGGCTGGGCGGCGAAGAGGCGCTGGCGCCGCAGCCCGACCTGCTCGACCAGCCGCCGCACGAAGACGTCGGCGCGCCGTTCCTCCATGATCGCCGCGGTCGTCTCGTAGAGCTTGAGGAAGGTCCCGATCCGCTCCCGCGCCTCGGGCTGGAACTGGGGGCTGTCGAGGGCGGCTTCGCAGGCGGCGACGATGTCCTGCTTGCGCCGCCGCGCGATCGTCGTCAGCCGCGCCAGGTCGCCCGAGCGCAGCTCGACCGGCGGCCGGGTCAGCGCCCGCGCCGCCGCCGCCGAGTCGTCGGGGTCGGCGAGGACCCGCAGCCAGGCGCTCGCGTCGCGCACCTCGGGCCGCTGGAACACCGCTGCCGGACCGAAGAGGGGGAAGGGGATGCCGCGCTCCTCCATCGCCGCGGCGACGGCGCCGCCCTGCTGCGCGGGGTCGGCGACCAGCACGCAGATCTCCTCCGGCGCGGCGCCGGCGGCGACGAGGTGCTCGACGGCGCGCGCGGTCGCCTGCGCCTGCGCGCGCTCGTTGGCCCAGCGCCAGAAGCCGAGCTGCGGGTCGCGGAAGCGCTCCTCGAGGAGGATTCGCTCCCCGTCCGGGAAGAGTCCGGCGTACCACTGTCCGGCCTCACTTCCCTCGGCCACGCCCTCCGCGGCGAAGACCTGGTTCGGGTTGTCGGCGGCGAGCGACTCGACCACCGCCCGCTGTGCCGGCGTCGCCTCCTCCAGCTCGTCGACCATCAGGTAGCGCCAGCGCTCGGCGATCTGCCGCCGCACGTCGGGCCGCTCGACCAGCAGGCAGTCGAGGGCGAGGAAGACGTCGCCGCGGTCGAGGCTGCCGGACTCGGCGAGGATGCGGTCATGGGTGCGGTAAAGCTCGGCGAACTCGAGCTCGCGCTCCTTTGCCTCCCGGCCCGCCTCGTCCTCGGCGCTCATCGTCCCCGCCCGCTCGGAGAGCGTCGTCGGGCCGACCCGTTCCGCCTTCAGCCCGTCGATCCGCGCCAGCAGCCGCGCCAGTAGACCGGCCGGGTTGCCGCGGATCTCGTGCCGGCGCAGCGGCAGCTCGTCGAGCCGGTCGAGCAGCAGCGCCAGCCGCTCGGCCCGGCCGAGGACGTCGAAGAAGGGATCGAGGCCAGCCTCCTCGGGATACTCGCGCAGGATCCGCTCGCCGATCGCGTCCCAGCTTCCGATCCAGAGCTCCTCGAAGGAACCCTCCAGCAGCGCCTCGCAACGTTCGCGCAGGCGGCCGGCGGTGGTGCGGCCGGCGGCGACCATCAATACGGACTCCGGCCGGGTCCCGGCGGCGACGAGGCGGGCGAGGCGCTGCGCGAGCAGCTCGGTCTTGCCGGTCCCGGGCTCGCCGACGATCAGCAGCGGGCCGTTTTAGTGGGGCCGCGCCGGCGGGCGGGCCGCATCTGCGCTTTCTATGGGGGG
>JBQCEW010000082.1:0-2553 GCA_051959815.1 Solirubrobacterales bacterium | reverse complement strand
TCGCGGATCGTGTCGGAGATGTCTTCGTGCTCGTCGAGGTTGAGGGTCTCGATCCCATGCTTCTGTGCCAGATCCAGCCGCTCCGGAACGAGGTCGACGCCAATTACTCGGGCGCCTTTATGGGCGGCGATCCGCGCCGTCATCTGGCCGATCGGCCCGAGTCCGAAGACGGCTACCGAGCCGCCCTCGGGGATCGCCGCGTAGTCGACCGCCTGCCAGGAGGTCGGCAGCACGTCGGAGAGGTAGAGGAAGCGGTCGTCGGGTGGGCCCTCGGGGACCTTGATCGGCCCGAACTGAGCCTGCGGCACGCGCAGGTACTCGGCCTGCCCGCCCGGCACCTGGCCATAGAGCTTGGTGTAGCCGAACAGCGAGGCCCCCTTTTCCTCCTCGCGGTTCTGGGTCGTCTCGCACTGGGCGTAGAGCTGCCGGTCGCACATCCAGCAGTGCCCGCAGCTGATGTTGAACGGGATCACGACGCGGTCGCCGGGGGCGATGTGGGTCACCTCCGGGCCGACCTCCTCGACGATCCCCATCGGCTCGTGTCCGAGGATGTCGCCCTCTTCCATGAAGGGCGAGAGGACCTCGTAGAGGTGGAGGTCGGAGCCACAGATCGCGCTCGAAGTGATGCGGACGATCGCGTCGGTGCCTTCCTCGATCTTCGGATCGTCGACCTCGTCGACGCGGACGTCGCGGGGGCCGTGCCAGACGGCGGCCTTCATCGTTCCTCCCTCTCTCCGGCAACGGCGGGCTGCGCCATCTTGCGGTGCATTTCGGCCTTGACCGAGTCCGGGACGACCTTGCCGATGACCGTCTGCGCTTTGTTCTTGAAGCTGCCGCCGACGACCTTTTCGCGGCCGGCCATCAGCGCCTCGAAGCCCTGCCTGGCGACTTCGGCCGCGTCGTCCTTTTCTTCTTCGCCGATCGGCGTGTCGAGCATGTCGGCGCGCTCGAAGAACTCCGTCTCGGTCGGACCCGGCATCAGCGAGGTGACGGTGACGTCGGTGTCCTTGAGCTCGTTGCGCAGCGCCAGCGCGAAGGACTGGACGAAGGACTTGGAGGCGTTGTAGACGGCCTGGTAGGCGCCCGGCATCGTCGAGGCGATCGAGGAGGTGAAGAGGATGCGGCCCTCGTTGCGGGCGACCATGTCCTGCACGACCAGCTTGCAGAGGTGGACGGTGGAGCGGACGTTGAGGTCGATCAGCCGCAGCTCCTTGCGCAGTTCGGTTTCGCGGGCGAAGTCGCCGCCGGCGCCGATCCCGGCGTTGAGAGCGATCGCGTCGACCGGTCGCCCGGTCGCCTTGATCCGCTCGTACAGACGCCCGACGCCCTCCTCGGTCGAGAGGTCCTCGCGCGTGCACTCGACGCTGGCCGCGATCTGGTTCAACTCCCGCTGCGCCGCGTCGAGCTCCTCGTCCTCGGCGGTGATCAGGAGGTCGAAGCCGTTTTCGGCGAAGACCTTCGCGAGCTCGAAGCCGATGCCGCTCGATGCCCCCGTCACCACGGCGAAGGGACGCTGCTGGGTGTTCATACGGGCCTGCCTTCCTTGATTTGCTTGACCCTTCGTCTCCCCGTGGGGGGAGAAGCCGAAACGGGAGGTGTCAGCAGCTCGGGTGACGGCAGCTACGAAACGAGCTCGATCACTTCGCGCTCGATCTTCAGCCGCTGCTTCGCGGTCATCCGGCCGTTGGACGAGGTGGGCGGCTTGATCGTTGCCCCGTCGCGGTAGCGGTCGAGGACGCGAGGATCGATGTAGGAGGCGCGGCAGACGGCGGGGGTGTTCCCGAGCGCGTCGGAGACGCGGTCGACGGCCGCCTTGATCGCCCGCTTTGCCGCGGCGTCGGAGCGAGGCGGCTGTTTGCCTGCCAGCTCGACCGCGGCGAGCACGGTCCCATGCCAGGTGCGGAAGTTCTTCGCAGTGAACTCCTCGCCGATGTGCTCGTGGATGTACTCGTTGATTTCGTCCGAGCGGACGTCGCGCCATTCGCCGCCCTCGCGGTAGGCGAGCAGGTCCTCGGGGCCGCCCCGCCGCCGGTACATCGTCTCCAGCGCTCGCCGCGCCGCCGCGTCGCGGATCGACTGGATCCGCCGCTGGCCGCTCTTGGCGGGGAAGTCGAAGACGACCTCGTTGCGCTTCAGCGCGACGTGCTCGCGGCGCACGGTGGCGAGGCCGAAGCTTTCGTTTTCCTCGGCGTAGACCTCGCTGCCGACGCGGAAGAAGCCGAGATCGAGGAGGCGCACCGCGCAGGCCAGCGCTCGCTCCCGAGGCATCCCTTCGCGGCGCAGGTCGGCGGTGACGGCGCGGCGCAGCTTCGGCAGCTTGAGGGCGAATTCGCGCACCAGCTCGAACTTCCGTTCCGCCTGCCGTTGCTGCCAGCGCTCGTGGTAGAGGTACTGCTTGCGGCCCGCTTCGTCGTAGCCGGTGGCCTGGATGTGGCCGAAGGGGTCGGGGCAGATCCAGACTTCCTTCCAGGCGGGCGGGATCGCCAACTGCCGGATTCGCTCCAGCGTCTCGGTGTCGGAGATCGGCGTGCCGTCGCAGTCGCGGAAAGAGAA
>JBQCEW010000081.1:0-2649 GCA_051959815.1 Solirubrobacterales bacterium | reverse complement strand
GCAGGCGCTCGATGATCTCGCGCAGGCGGAGGTTCACGCGGCGGCCCCCCGCTCGCGCACGACCGCGCCGAGGATGCCGTTGACAAAGCCGGGTGCCTCGGCGCCGCAGTACTCCTTCGCCAACTCGACCGCCTCGTTGATTGCCACCTCGGCGGGCGTGTCCATGAATTCCATCTCATACAGAGCCGCGCGCATCACGTTCATGTCCAGCGGCGCGATTCGGTCCACGGTCCATCCCTTCGCATGGGCGGCGATGATGTCATCGAGCTCTTCGCGGTGCTCGTCGACTCCCTCGGCCAGCTCGCGCGTCAACGGCCGCGGCTCCCCCAATAGCTCCTCCAGCGGTCGTCCGGTGACGTCCCGCTGGTAGTTGGCGAAGACGGCGTCGCGCCGCTGGTCGGACCTGCGCATGCGCCCATTCTGTCAGCGCTGCCCCGGGAGGGGTTAGGCGCGGGAGACGTACTCGCCGCTGCGGGTGTCGACCCGGATCGTGTCGCCCTCTTCGACGAAGAGCGGGACCTGGACGATCACGCCGGACTCCAGCGTCGCCGGCTTGTTGCCGCCGCCGGAGGCGGTGTCGCCTTTGAGGCCGGGGTCGGTCTGGGTGACCTTCATCTCGATCACGCTTGGCACCTGCACGTCGCTCGGTTTTTCGTCGACGAAGAGCACGTCCACCTCGTCGTTCGCCAGCACCCACTGCATCGAATCCCCGAGCGAGTCTTTGGGGATTTCGATCTGGTCGTAGTCGGTCGTATCCATGAAGACCGCCGCCTCGCCCGAGTCGTAGAGGTACTGCATCTTTTTCGATTCGGTCCGCACCGGGCGGAACTTCTCCCCCGCCCTGAAGGTTTTGTCGATGACCGAGCCGTCCTCGATCCGCCGCAGTTTCGTCCGCACGAACGCCCCGCCCTTGCCCGGCTTGACGTGCTGGAACTCGATGATCTTCCAGATCTTCCCGTCGATCTCGATGTGCGTGCCGTTCTTGAACTGATTCGTCGAAATAGTCACGGCGGCGAATCCTAGATGGTGCTCTCAGGACGCGGTGGCGAGCCGGCGCACCGCTTCCTCGGGGTCGAGAAAGATCTCGCCGCGGACGAACTTCGAGCCGGCCAAGTCCCAGATCCAGGCGATCGGCATGTCGCGAATGCCGAGTGGGCGGCTGCGGGCATAGACCCTTCCTCGCACCAGCAGGGAGCGGCCGTGGTGCTCGACCACCTTCGGAGTGATCAGCAGCTCGTCCCAGGCGCGTTCGACGTCGCTCAGGTATTCGTTCAGCCCGGCGGGGCCGACGTAGGGAGCATCGCGGCCGATCTCCTCGGCGGTCCCGATCGGGAAGAACCCCATCGTCTCGTCGCAGAGCTCGACGATCTCCTCGGCATCGCGGCGGTTGAAGGCGTCGTAGAGGCGTGTGACCAGCTCCTGCTCGTGCTCGGGGGCAGCGGCGACGTCGGCGGAGGCCGGGGCAAGGACGACGATCGCGGCGTCGTCCTCGAGCTCGCCGCCGGTGAACTCGTTCAGCGCGACCTCGATCCGCTGGGTGGCGATGCCGGGGCCGTTGACGCCCCCCAGCGCAGCTTGCAGGCGCGCGTCGCCGAAGCGGCCCTCCTCCCCGGAGGCCTCGGTGATGCCGTCGGTGATGACGACGAGCTGCTGGCCGGGCGCCACCGCCATCGTCTCTATCGCCCAGTTGTCCTCGGGGAAAGCGCCAAGGACAGGCGCTGGCTCGCAGATCTCCACCGCCGACTCGCCGGCCACCAGCAGCGGCGAGGGGTGCCCGGCGACCGCCAGGCGAACGGGTGCGGCCGGGTCTTCTCCAATCGCCATCGCGGCGACGCTGCACAGCGCTTCACCGCGCCGGGCGAGCAACTCCCGGTTGAGCGTCTTCAGGGCTACCACGGGGTCGCCGGTCAGCGCCGCGGCCGTCCTCAGCGTGTAGCGGGCGTGGGCGGTCACCGCCGCCGCCTGCGCGCCGCGCCCGGTGACGTCGCCGATCACCACCATCCAGCCGCCGGCGATGCGGAAGGCGTCGTAGAAGTCGCCACCGATCTCGTTCTCGGCGCCGGCGGGCCTGTACACCGCCGCCACCGACCAGCCGGGAATGTGCGGCAGCGGCGGCGGCAGCAGGCCGTGCTGCAGCGTCTCGGCGATCTCCGCCCGTTCCCGCTCCCTGCGCGCGAGGACGGAGAAGAGGCCGGCGTTGTCGAGGGTCAGAGCGACGCGGCCGGCGAGGACGCTGGCGAAGTGGACGTCCGAGGAGCTCATGCCGCGGCCCGAATGGGCCATCCCGATCGTCAGCATCCCGGTCGCCCTGCCGCGGGCGCGCAGCTCCACCGTCACCCCCGCGCGGATGTTCAGGCTGCAGAGGAACTCGAAGTCCTCCTCGTCGGCGGCGACCTCGCGCAGGTCCTGCTCGCTGACGTATTCGAAGAAGCGCGGCTCCACCCGCGCCTCGCTTGCGGCGGCGGCCATCTCGGTCTGCAAGGCGGGGGGCCGCGCCGCCAGCTTCGCCTGGTTCGCCTCGGCGTCGGGGCCGCTCACCCGCGCCACCGCTCGCCGCACCCGTCCGTCCTCGATCAGGTCGATCACGCAGAAGTCGCCGAGCTCGGGGACGAGGATCGTGGCGATCGCGTCGAGCGTCTCCTCCAGGGA
>JBQCEW010000080.1:0-7689 GCA_051959815.1 Solirubrobacterales bacterium | reverse complement strand
TCTTATACGTAGCCGCAAACACCTCCCTCGAAGAACCGCTTGGGTTTTCCACCGTTCAGCAGCCATCTGCAACAAGGGAGTGATTGCAACGGTTTCCTTTCCCGCCTCCAGAGGTGAGCCGTTGATCTCGCAGTCGAGCCGCTCGAGCGCCGCCGTCACCATCTCCAATGAGGAATCAGCGGCCGCGGAGTCGGCCGGAATCGCAAGCGACAGCGTCTGCAGCGGCCGCCGCAACTCGTGCATCGCCTCGTTCAGCCCGTTGCGGCGGCGACCCTCGCGGAGGGTAGTAATTCCGCCTGCCAATGCGAAAGAAGCCGCCATCGGCAGGCCGGCTGCGATCTCTGCCAGCTCCAGCGCCACGACCTAATCGCTCTCCTGCGTCGACATCGGAGAGATAAGGATTAACGCGCACCGTTCTCTCCCCCCTAGCGTCCCGGAAGAGGCCGGATTAAGCGAGAAAAGAGGGCGTCCGTCCCTCGAAGCGGTCTCGGCCAGGCGCGACGAAGAGACGGACGCAACCAAGGAGACCCTAACTCATCACATAACGGTTCCCAAACGCTGAAAAAAGAAGGTGGAGCTATTTACACCGGTCGTGCTCATTTACTTCATCTTTTTCTGCGAGCACGGCTAATCTCATGGCGTTTTGGAATACTTGTCTAGTAATTACGAAGTTCCTTTGCCGCCCAATGTCACCCCATCGGGTCCCCAAACCCCCAGGAGGTCCTCCTTTGCCACAGTCCCGCACGTCCCCAGAGGGAATCACCCAACAGCTCGCGAAGGCGCTGGCGCACCCACTGCGCGTTCGCATCCTCAGCTCCCTCTCGAAAGGGATTTCCAGCCCGAACCAGCTCGCCCAGGAGCTCGGCGAGCCGCTGGGCAACGTCAGCTACCACGTTAAAACGCTGCTCGACTACGACTGTGTCGAGCTGGTGAAAACCGAGCCGCGCCGCGGTGCGGTCGAGCACTTCTACCGTGCCACCGACCGCGCCTTCCTCAGCGACTCCGATTGGGCGAAGATCCCAGCCTCGGCCCGCAAGGGCATCTCCGGCTCGATCCTCGAGTCGATCGGCCAGAGCGCGACCGAGGCGATGGCCGAAGGCACCCTCTCGTCCCGCAGCGATTCACACCTCTCCGAGAACCCCCTCCAACTCGACAAACAGGGCTGGAAAGAACTGAACAAGATCCTCGCCGAAACGGTCGACAAAGCCTCCACCATCCAGAAAGAAGCCCGTAAGCGGATGGGCAAAGACAAAGCCGGAGCGATCCAGACCAAGCTGGCGATCATGCACTTCGAGGTGCCGGCCAAACAGAAGGCGAAAGCTAAGAAGCGGTAGCGCCTTGATAGCTAAGACCTAGCTGCCCGATGCCCCTGGTCGATCCCTCGGCCAGGGGCTTTTCTTTTGCCTTCAATCCATTCCTGCAGCCGGAGCACGTACATGAGCAAGTACATCAGACCTAGGGGAATGACAAAGACGAGACCGATGGGAACGCCCACCAGAGAGGCAAGAGCACAAATGACCGTCGCAACGCTGCAGACGAAGAGCAGGGCGCGGGTCACAGCTCTGCCTTTGTCGGAAGTCATTGTCTGCATAGTAGCTCAGGAGATGCCGGGCAGCAAATCACCAAGAACAGTCCAACCAAAAAACCAACCGCCGTCCCCCGGGCACCCCAACGTTCGTAGTTTTCGTCCGGTTTCCCTCCGAGATAGGCGAGGGCAACTGCAATGCCACCCCCCAGAGCCATGCAGGTAGCGAGAACCTCAACCATCCCGCCTCACCCATCGATCAGGCGGTAGCCGGTTCCCCAGCAGTTGATTACGAACCTTCCGTGTTCGGGGTCTAGTTTGCGGCGGAGGCGACTCGCGTGTGAATCCAGGGTGCGGGTTTTCGAGGGGCCGCGGTAGGCCCAGACCGCCGCCAGGAGTTCTTCCTTGGTGAAGACGCGGGTGGGATCGGAAGCGAGGACGCGGAGGAGGGCGAACTCTTTGTTCGAGAGCGAGATCGGTTTCTTGCCGACGGTGACGCGGCGGCGGACAGGGTCGACGAGGAGCTCGCCGACGCGGCTCGGCCCCTCCTTCGAATAGGCCTGGCGACGCAGGACGGCGCCGATGCGGGCGCGTAGCTCCGGGTAGCGGAACGGCTTTACGACATAATCATCAGCGCCGGAGTCGAGGCCGCGGACGCGGTCGGTGTCGCCGCTGCGGCCGGTGAGGACGATCACCGGCAGCCGCGGATCGAAACGGGAGTCGATCCCGTCGGCTTCGCGGATTTCGCGCAGGACGTCGAGGCCCGAGGCGTCGGGCAGGGTCAGGTCCAGCAGGAGCAGGTCGGGGTGGTTGTAGCGACAGAGGCGCAGCGCGTCGGAGGCGCTTGGCGCCGGCATCACGCCGAAGCGATCGGCGGAGAGGTGCTCGCAGAGCAGGTCGAGGGTTACCTCGTCGTCCTCGCAGACGACGAGACTGGCGATGTCTTCTCGTTCGGGCAGCATGCCGGCCTAAGCCCTTGGCGGCCCCGAACTCTCCCCCCTGGGCGGAGACGGAATCTCCAAAATTGCGGAAGCTCCGCGGCACCAGGCGACCCGGCATGGCGGCACTCGACGCTTCACCTCGATCACCCGTCCGTCCTCGTCGAAGAAGTAGAGGTCGAGCTCGAAGCGCATCCCGAAGGTGTGAACGCTGCTGCAGCGCGGGATCAGTAGGCCCGGGCCGGCGTTCGCGCGAGCGCGCCAACTCAGACCAAGCAACCGCGAGCGGAAGCCGGTCGCCACCGGGAAGCGAGTGAGGTCATCCACCCCCTCCTAAGGGCTGGGGCACCGAGATCTCTCCCCTCTAGGCTCTGCCGATGGCCCGCAAGCCGAAGGTCGCGATCTTCAGCCCCAACCCGATGGTCTCGATCGCGATCGAGTCCTTTAGCGCCGACGGCGGCGACGACATCCACATCCATCCCGCCGGTCAGGGAGTCTGGGTGGCGCGGATGGCGGCGGAGTTGGGCGCCGAGCCCGTCCTCTGCGGCTTCATCGGCGGCGAGGTCGGAACCGTCCTGCGCCCGCTGCTCGAAGAGCTGCCGGTTGAGCTGCGCCTGGTCGATACGGCCGAGGCGAGCGGCGCCTACATCCACGACCGCCGCAGCGGCGAGCGCAAGCCGATCTCCCAGAGCGCGGCCCTGCCGGCCTCGCGGCACGAGGTGGACGAACTCTTCTCCGTCACCGTCGCCGCCGCCCTCGACTGCGACCTGCTCGCTGTCTGCGGCCCCTACCCGGACAACACCGTGCCGCTGGAGATCTACGGCAGCCTTGTCGCCGACGTCAAGGCCAACGGCGTGCCGGTGATCGTCGACCTCTCCTCGCCGCGCCTCGACAGCGCCCTGGAGGGCAAGCCGGACCTGGTGAAGATCAACGACTGGCAGATCGCCGGCTTCGTCTCCGACGCCGTCGACACCGAGGAGCGGATGCGGGCGGCGATGGAACGGGTGCGAGACGGGGGCGCCAAGAGCGTCATCGTCACTCGCGCTGGTGAGCCAGCACTGGCCCTACGCGACGGCAGATTCACCGAGCTGACGCCGCCCAAGTTCGAGCGCGGCGCCCGCGAGGGCTGCGGCGACTCGATGATGGGCGCGCTGGCGGCGACGCTCGCCGCCAGCCGCGATTGGGAGGATGTGCTGCGCCTGAGCGCCGCCGCCGGCGCCACCAACTTCCTCCGCCACGGCCTAGGCACCGGTTCCCGCACGGTGGTCGAGGAGCTAGCCCCCCGCGTCCAACTCCGTGAGCTGGACTGATCGTTTCCACCCTTTTCCTTGCCAGAACGAGGAAAAGGGTGGAAACGACGTCAGACCTGAGGTGCAAACGGGGGGTCGAGGGGGTCGCCGTTGACGATTGCGCTTGGGGCGGTCTCGGCGATCCAGTCGATGTGGGGGGCTAGGAGCTCGACGGCGCGGAGGCGCTCCAGCGCCGGCCCAAGCCGAACCGGTCGACCGGCGCGGGCGCTGTGGGCGTCGCTGCTGAGAACGTGGACGAGGCCTTTCTCCGCCATCGCCAGCATCCCCACCGCCATCGGCTCACGCAGGAAGAAGTCGGCGGTTGCCTGGATCAGCGCTCCCTCGGCCACCAGCGCCCCCATCCGCTCGAACATGTCGGCGGAGAGGTGGCGCTCGGGGTGGGCGATCAGAGTCCGGTAGCCGCGCTCGCGCAGGTGCCCGACCCGCCGCAGCAGGCTGTCGTCGAGCGGCCCGGGCGCTGGCTCGAGCAGGACCCAATCGCCGCCTGCCAGTGAGACCCGCGCCAGATTCTCGTCGCTCAGTCCCTCGACCGCGGTCTCGGCCACCTCGCCCCCCTGCAGGATCTTCACCGCGACCAGCTCCTGCTCCAGCCGGGCGTTCAGCCCGCGCACCCGCCCCGCCAGCTCCTCGATCCGCACGTCGTGGTCGTGGCGGATGTGCGGGGTCGCGCAGACGGCCTCGATCCCATCCTCCTCGGCCTGGCGCGCCATCCCGACGCTGTCGTCGGCGTCCCGCGCCCCGTCGTCGATTGCGTCGAGGATGTGGCAGTGCAGATCGATCACGGCGCCTCCGGCAGCCTAGAGGCTCAAGCAGTGCAATCGCTCCTCCAAGGTGCAACCACGCGTTCAGCAACCACCCCGAGCCGGCACGCCTTTACGATGATCGGCAAGATCTTGACCCTGTTCACGCCGGGCTTGCGTGAGCGGGCAGGCTTCAACTCCCATGGACAAGAAAACGACCCGCAGAGGGAATTACGAGTCTGGCTCCGACTACGTGTTGGAGGACGGAGAGCTGCGCTTCGCCTTCAACGAGCAGGACTTCGCGCAGCGGGTCGAGCAGGCAGCGGTGAAGCTGCGCTTCGTCGGCCAGGGCCTCAGCCCCGAGGAGCTCGACGACCTCCTCGATCTCGCGGTCAGCGGCGAGATCGCTGAGCCCTCCTCCGCCCTCGGCGAACACATCAACGAAAACTGGGAGGAGCTGGTCGGCCCCTCCAACCGCAGCCTCGTCCACTGGATCCGCCGCCTCGTCTTCCGCGGCGCCTGGCTCGACCAGCGGGTCAAGGAGGGCGAGCTCGACGTCGTCTTCGACGAGCGCACCCAGACCTTCGGCTACGTGCAGCCGGACCGCAGCGACGACCCGATCGAGCTCTCGAAAGAGCCGTCGTGGCGCCGCATCGCCTACAGACGTTAGTCGTCGTTCGGGCGCTCTAAGGCGGCTACAACCGTGAGGGAACCCCCGCCGCGGGAGCCCTGCTCGCGGCCGGCGTCGAAGAATTCCTTGGCGGAGTCGGCGTCGCCGTAGGCCTCGGCGAGGCGGGTGAGGGAGTCGACGAGGAGGATCACGTCTTCGCCGCCGCCCGCGCGGGCCGCCGCCTGGGCGAGGGCGTCGCTGGCGTGGCGCGGCTGCCCGGCCGAGACGATCTCCGCCTGCGGGGCGTCGCGCTTCCATTCGGCCAACTCCTCGGGACTGGGGTCGATCAGCAGAGCGACAGGATCCGGACCCTTGGCGTCGGCGGAAAGGTCGGCGGCGACGCTGCGCAGCAGCGCCGTGCAGCCCTCGCGGGTCTCGGCGAAGATGAGCGCCTGGCGCCCGGCCTCAGGCGGCAGCAGCAGGGTCTGCAGGGTGACGCTCTTGGCGCGGCGACCGAAGCGGCGCCTGCGACGGCGGCGCGGGCGCGGCGACTCGGGGGCGGGCTCGGGCTCGCGCGCGGCCTTGGCGACCGGCTCGGCCTCGGGTTCGGGCTCGGGCGCGGTCTCCGGACGTTTCCGCGACTCACGCGGCCGCTCTTTGCGCTCGCGCGGCTGCCCCTCGGGCTTCCGCGGCTCACTGCGGCGGCGGCGCGGTTTCTCGCTGGGTTCGTCGCCGTTGCCCTCGGCGAGACGCTCGACCAGCTCCCCCTTGGTCAGCATCCGGAACTTCTCGATTCCGGCTTCGGCAGCCAGTAGGTGCAGGTCGGACAGGGGCTTTTTCTCAAGCTCGGCTTTGGTCATCGGCGGCAGGTTATTCGACCAACCCGGTGGAGCGCGTCAGCCGACGCGGCTGACCGTGGCGGCAGGATCGACCCCCTCCTCGGCGGCAACCTCCAGCCACGCTTCCGCCTCGCGCGAGCGGCGGCGGCGCGACCAGCCCAGCTCGGCCCCGAGCACATCGGCGACCGGCCGCACCGCCTTCGCCGTACGCAGCTCCGGCGCCGCCAGAATCCCCAGCCGAGTGCGGCGCAGCAGCACGTCGGCAACGCTCCGCGCCTGCTCGAGCCGCGCCGCCAGCGCCACCTCGGCCAGCAGGTCAGGGCGGCCGGGGACAATCGGGTGCGCCAGCTTCGGCTCCTCGCGAGCGATCTCGAGGACCTTGCGCGCCGCATGCCCGTAGCGGAAGGCGAGTTGCTCGGTTGCCTCCTCCCCCACCCCCTCCGGCGCCTCCAGATCGCCCGGCCGGGCCGGCATTCCGAGCGGGATTTCGTCCGTGTGGCAGGGCGCCTCGCGCCCCTCGCGCTCGACCAGCCGGTCGACCGTCTGCTTCGCCATCCGCCGCCAGGTGGTGAGCTTGCCGCCGGTGATCGTCAGCATCCCCGAGGAGGTCTCGTAGAGCTCTGCTTTGCGGGAGATGTCGACCGACTTGCGCGGGTCGCCGGTCGAGATCAGCGGCCGCACCCCGGCGTAGGCGCCGACCAGGTCGGACTCGGTCAGCGAGGTGCCGAAGAAGTCGTTGACGGCGTTCAGCAGGTAGGCGATGTCGTCGGCGGCCGGGCGCGGGTGGGCGGTGTCGCCGTCGAAGTCGTTGTCGGTGGTGCCGACGAGGGTGCGCCCGTACCAGGGCAGCGAGAAGATCATCCGCCCCTCGCCGGCCGGGACGATGCAGGCGGCCTTGCCCATCTGCAGGTCGGCTTGGTCGATCAGCAGGTGGGTGCCGCGGCTGGGCGCTATGCTCGGCACGTCCTCCTCCCCCAGCAGCTCCTCCGGGCGGATCCGGTCGGCGAAGACGCCGGTGGCGTTGACGACGTGGTCGGCGCGCACCTCGATCCGCTCGCCCGACTCCTCCTCGACGAAGGCGACGCCGGTCGCTTTCCCGTTCTCGGCGAGGACCTCGGTGACGCTGGCCCCGTTCAGCATCACCGTGCCGAAGCGCTCGGCCTCGCCGAGGACGGTGAGGACGAGGCGGACGTCGTCGGTCTGGCAGTCGTAGAAGAGGTAGGCGTCCTTCGGTTCGCGCGCGGCCAGGGCCGGGACCAGGTCCAGTACCTCGGCGCGGTCGATCGTGCGGTGGCGGTCCGGGGACCAGTAGCTCTCGTCGGCCTCCTCGCGATCGCGGGAGGCGCGGCGCTCGCGGCGGCTGCGGCCGGCGCGCGTCGTCGCCATCACGTCGTACATGTTCAGCCCGAGGCCGAGTTTGCGGTCGCGGCGCTCCTCGCCGAGGGCGGCGACGAGGAACGGCGTCGGGTAGACCAGGTGCGGCGCCAGGCGGACCATCAACGCCCGCTCCAGCAGCGCCTCGCGGACGAGGCCGAGGTCGAGGTTCTGCAGGTAGCGCAGGCCGCCGTGGACCATCTTTGAGGAGCGACTGGAGGTGCCTGCGGCGTAGTCGCCGCGCTCCAGCAGCGCCACCGAGTAACCGCGCGAGGCGGCGTCGAGGGCGACGCCGGCCCCAGTGATGCCACCGCCGATCACCACCACCTCGAAGTGCCCTCCGGCGATCTCCT
>JBQCEW010000079.1:0-4364 GCA_051959815.1 Solirubrobacterales bacterium | reverse complement strand
CTAAGCACCGAGAAGCGGGCGCAGATCATCGGCTGCCTCGTAGAGGGCAACAGCATCCGCGCCACCGTCCGCATGACCGGCGCGGCCAAGAACACGATCACGAAACTGCTGGCCGACCTCGGCGAAGCCTGCGCCGAGTATCAGGACGGCGTGCTCCAAGACCTCCCCTGCAAGGTGCTGGAGGCCGACGAGATCTGGAGCTTCTGTTACGCGAAGCAGAAGAACGTCCCGGAGCAGTTCAAAGGGACGCCTGGCTATGGGGACGTGTGGACCTTCACGGCGCTGTGCGCGGATACGAAGCTGGTTCCGAGCTGGCTGGTCGGCGAGCGCACGGCTGACGACGCGGAGGTTTTCCTGACCGACCTGGCGAGCCGACTTGAGGGGCGTATCCAGCTCAGCACCGATGGCCACCGCATCTACGAAGGGACGGTGGGGCCGGCGTTCCGACACAACGTCGACTGGGCGCAGATCCAGAAGCAATTCGCCGCCGCTGGGGGCGAGAAGGGCAAATACAGCCCCGCCGTCTGCATCGGGACGAAGCGGCGCGTCCTCAAGGGCGACCCCGACCCCGACCGGATCTCAACCAGCTACGTCGAGCGCCAGAATTTGACGATGCGGATGGGCATGCGGCGCTTCACGCGGTTGACGAATGGCTTCAGTCGCAAGGTGGAGAACTTGGCGCACGCGGTGTCTCTGCACTTCATGCACTACAACTTCGCCCGGCCTCATCGGTCGCTGAAGGAGCGCTATCCGCGGACTCCCGCGATGGCGGCGGGGGTTGCCGATCACATCTGGACGCTGGAAGAGATCGCGGCGCTGCTGGATTGAGCGGCGGCACGGGAGCGGCTGTATCTCCCGCTCGTAATCGGGTTAGAAGCCGTCGAGGATGCTGGCTACCGTCGTCATGTGGGTTTTCAAAGCCGCTGCCGCTATCGCGGTGGCCGCGTTTGCCGTTGCCCTGCTCCTGATGATTTTGCTCGCCCTCAACCTGTGGATCTTCCACGTGCCGTTGAGCACTCGCTGAGCTTGGCCCTCGAACTGACCCACTGCCTCGGCCAACCCGCTCGCGGTTCCTTTCGGTCGCCCAGCGGCTGCAAGGAACCGCGATTCGAAAGCGCCTGCACTGGGCATGTAAAAGCGGAGCTTGTATGTTCGGCGTGTCCGGCAAACCTTTTATCGGAGGGAACGAATGAGAAAGACTTGGTCGACCGCACTCTTCGCGGTCCTCCTGCTGGCACTCGTCGCGGTCGCAGCCGTGGGCTGCGGCAGTGGCGGCGGTGAAACGACGGGCGGTGGCAGCGGAGGCGGCGAAAAGCTTCTCGTCGGATCCGACATCCCCTATCCGCCGTTCGAGCAAGGGAAAGCCGGCAACTACACCGGCTTCGACATCGAACTGATGGAAGCGATCGGCGAAAGGATCGGCCGCGAAGTCGAATTCCAGGACACCTCGTTCGAAACGATCTTCCGCGACGTCGCCCAGGGCAAGTTCGACGCGGCCATCTCCGCGGCGACGATCACCGAAGAACGCGAGCAGGCGGTCGACTTCTCCAACCCCTACTACCTCTCCGAACAGGCCGTCCTGGTCGAAGAAGGCAGCCCGATTAAGTCGCTGCAGGAACTCGAAGGCAAGACCGTCGGCGTCCAGCAGGGAACGACCGGGCAGGAACTCGCCAAGGAAGAAATCGGCGGCGCTGAAATCCGGCCCTACCCCGAAGGCCCCGACGCGGTCAACGCGCTCAAAGCCGGCACGGTCGAAGGCGTGGTGATCGACGCCCCTGTCGCGCAGAACGCGGTCGAAAAATCCGGCGGCATCGAAATCGCCGAAAAAATCTCGACCGAAGAAGACTATGGAATCGTCGTCGCGCAGGGCAACACCGAATTGCTCGAAGAAATCAACAAGGGCCTGGAAGAAGTGAAGAAGGACGGGACCTACACGAAGATCTTCGAAAAGTGGTTCCACGCCCCGCCCCCGAAGGCGGTCTTCTCCGCCACGCACGAAGCGGAATAGCCAAGAGGTCTAACTAGAGGAGAATGGAGGGGCGCCCGGGGAAGGCGTCCCTTCTTTTGCCCAGGAGAGACCGCAGGAGCAAGCGATGAGCGAATTTTTCCACCAGTACTTCGACTTCAACTACATGGGGGAACACTTCGGGGAAGTCCTCGAAGCCTTCCTGCAGAACCTGCTGATCTTCGTCGTCGTCGCCGTCCTCGCCCTCACCTGGGGGCTCGTGCTGGCGCTGCTGCGGCAGCTTCCGGGCAGGAAGTTCGTCCCGATCCGGTTCCTCACCATCGCCTACATCGACCTCTTCCGGGCGATCCCGATCCTGATCGTGATCCTGCTGATCTCCGGCGGCATCCCCTTCCTCGAATTCATTCCCAAGGACATCCGCATCCCGCACTGGCTCGGCAAGCCGGACCCCTTCTGGTACGGAGTCGCGGCGCTGATGCTGGTCTACGGCGCCTTCACGGCTGAGGTCTACCGCGCCGGCATCGAAGCTGTTCCCGGCGGCCAGATGGAGGCCGCCCGCTCGCTTGGGATGAGCCACTGGCAGGCGATGCGCCACGTGGTCGTCCCCCAAGCGGTGACGCTGATCCCCGCCCCGATGCTGAACGAAATGATCTCCCTGCTAAAGGACTCGACCCTGGTCAGCGTCATCGCCTTCGCCGAGTCGGTGCTGATCAGCCGCGAACTGCTGGCCGAATCGTTCAATAGCTCGGCGCTGATGCTGACCGGGCTCTTCTTCATCGTCATCATCCTTCCCCTGGCTCGCGTCGTCGACAAACTGATCGCTCGCAACCAGGGCAAAATCACCCGCGGCTCGCACATCGAGGTGGCCTGATGGCGGAGGCGATGGTCAGCCTGAAGGGCATCTGCAAGCGCTTCGGCTCGCTCGAGGTGCTGAAAGGTGTCGACATCGAGATCGGCCGCGGCGAAGTCGTCTGCATCCTCGGCCCTAGCGGCTCCGGGAAGAGCACGCTGCTGCGCTGCGTCAACCTGCTCGAGCCGCCCGAGGAGGGCGAGGTCTTTGTAGAAGGCCACGACATCTGCAAGGGTCCGGGCTCGGGGACCGGCGAAGAAAGCTGGGAGCTCGACTTCGTCCGCCAGCGGGTCGGGATCGTCTTCCAGCAGTTCAACCTCTTCCCGCACAAGACCGTGCTGGAGAACGTGACGCTGGCACAGGAACGAGTGCTCGGCCGCTCCAAGCAAGAGGCACGGGCGAAGGCGACCGAGCTGCTGGAGCGGGTCGGCCTCGGCGACAAGCTCGACCAGTACCCCGAACGGCTCTCCGGCGGCCAGCAGCAGCGGGTGGCGATCGCGCGGGCGCTGGCGATGGACCCGCACGTGATGCTCTTCGACGAGGTCACCAGCGCCCTTGATCCCGAGCTGGTGAAGGAAGTCCTCGACGTGATGCGCGAGCTGGCCGAGGAAGGAATGACGATGATGGTCGTCACCCACGAGATCGGCTTCGCCAAAGAGGTCGCCGACCGCGTGATCTTCATGGACGGCGGCGTGATCGTCGAGGAAGGTCCCCCGGCCGACGTGCTGGAGAACCCGCGCGAGGAGCGGACGCAGAAGTTCCTGGGGCTCGTCCTGGAGCGTTAGGAAGCGCCGCCGGCCATAGCCGGGAGAATCACGACCGTGTCGCCGTCTTTGACGGCGGTCTCGAGGCCATCGAGCACCCGCACGTCCTCGTCGTTGAGGTAGACGTTGACGTAGCGGTTGAGTTCACCGTTCTCACCGAAGAGCTGCTCCTGGGTCTCCGGGTACTCGGAGGTGAGCGACCGAAGCACCTCGCCGACGTCGGCGCCACCGGCCTCGACCTCGGGCTGCCCGCCCGTTTTCGGGCGCAGGACTGGAGGGATCTTCACGGTCGCCATCGAGCGGTGATCCTAGTGGAGCAGGCGCTTAGCGGTCGCCACCGGCGCCGGCGCAGAACTGATCGTAATCCGGGAACTGCCCCATCTCCGACTCCGCGATCTCCTCGGCGTGCTCGCCGCAGATCGGGCAGTTCGGGTCGCGGCGGACTTTCAGCTCCGTGAAGCGGGTGCCGAGCGCCTCGTAGAGGAGCAGGCGGCCGACCAGTGGCTCGCCTTTGCCGAGCACGAGCTTGATCACCTCGTTGGCCTGCAGCGTGCCCATCGTCCCGGCCATCACGCCGAGGACGCCGTTGGCGGAGCAGCTCGGCGCCAGCTCGGCCGGCGGCGGGGTTGGGTAGAGGCAGCGGTAGCAGGGCCCCTCGTAGGGGAGGAAGGTCGAGATCTGCCCGTCGAAGCCGAGGATCGAGGCCGAGACGACCGGCTTGCGCAGCCGCACCGAGGCGTCGTTCAGCAGGTAGCGGGTGGGGAAGTTGTCGGCGCCGTCGACG
>JBQCEW010000078.1:0-2571 GCA_051959815.1 Solirubrobacterales bacterium | reverse complement strand
CTGTCCGAAGCCGGTTTCGACCGGGCCCGAAGTGTTCGAGGGCGCACCACCATCTGGAAGCTGCAGCGGCGGGTTGACCCAGAACCCATAGGGCTCTTGCCCGAAGGGGTCTGGGGGTATACGAAAAGCGACTTCAGCCTGTCCGCAACCCCAGCCGGGTGGAATGGTGTAAGCAGGGATACGTCCCCAGAGATCCTGCTCGCGGAACTCAAGGTCCGGATATTGCGAGCGAATCAGTTCGAGCTCCGCTGCGATCCGCTCAGTCATCCCCGCTTGAACCCCACCTTCTTAGCGAAACCTTTGCCGGGTTTCAGGGCGATAGACTCGCTCTCCCCCAGCACGCGCTCGCTGTTGTCCTTTAGATCGATCTCGATCATTTCCTGGTCGGCTGGGAGGCCCCCCAGCTGGCGCAGCTCCGCGACGGTGATCGTGTCGCGATCCCACTCGTGCAGCGTGCCTTCAATATTGATCTCGTACTTCGGCATGGCGTCCTCCGTACCGGGTCGGGTTGCTTTCCAACTTATTGTTGCATATCGTGCGTTTGTTGTGGACGATGCTCTGATTGCGTTTGCTGCAAATTGGGTGTTAGAGTGAAAGCACCAGGCCCAGCGCACGCGCGCAGTACGAGGAGGAGTCGCCCATGGACCGCACCGCCGCGAGGCGCGCAGATTCTCTGCGCGCCTATCCCAATATTCGCACCGCCGCGAGAATCCTTGGCGTAGCCGCCTCGACGCTTTCGCGTCGGAACGATCTCGTGAGTGAGGCTCGCGGCGAGCGCGACCAGGTTCTACCTCCCGGGGAGGTAATGAGGCTGGCTGGGATTTACCGCAAGCGCTCGCTCAACGACGTCGCGCAAGATCTGGTTAATCTCGCCGCTGAGTCGTCTCCCGAGGAGGCCGCCCGGGTCGAAGGCGAGATTAATTCTTACTTCGAGACGCAGACGATTAGCCTCCCAGAGTGGGAGCAGTTCATCGAGTCCGCACGGCGGTTACTGCCTCAGGAACTCTTTGAACGGGTTGAAGAGGCCCTGAGCAGCTGCCCGATGGGCTATTCGGCTACCCGCCGCTGCCCCGCGACGATTGACTTATGCCGGAGCCGGCTGTCGTAAGTGCAGACCCGCCGGCCTGAAGTTCTTTAACCGTGGCGCTTTGCGGAAGCCGAGCCGACCAGCGAGGTGGAGCTGGCGCCGGTCGGCGAGATCGATGTCGACGTGTCCGCCACGGCCGATGCGGTCGGCGATCGCGTGCACGTGATGCTTGAGGACCAGGGCGCCAGCGAGAGTCCGATCCTCGAGAGTAGGGTTCCCCTCGGCGTCCTCCCGAAACCCCAACGTCGTGATTAGGACGGGGAGATGGGGTCTGGAGTCGATGTGATAGCTGCAGACAGCGGTTACCTCGGCTAACTGCGCATCGTGGCAATAGATCGCCCTGCCGCGCTGCCGCTCGGCGCTCTTCACCCGGGCCCGGGTCTCCGAGGAGAAATGGGCGCTTGGCAGGAAAGTCGAAGCCGTCTGCACGTGCCAACCAGCGTGCCTTGACAATTCGCATGAAAAGCGATGATCGATCGAAACCTTCGTCTGCGTGCCGGTAGCGGCCTCCGCCTTGCGAATGACAATCTGCCCGCGGATCCGATCTTTAACCCGTGGTAGCCAGCCGGCCAGTTCATCCAGCGCCTGTCCGCCTTCTCCGTTCAACTTACAAAGGATGAACGACTCCGTCGGACAGAAAAAGTGGTCGGACGCGACCGCTGTCCCACTTCTTTCCCCTGCGAGTCATCCATGAAGGAGTAGCGGGGGCGGGATTCGAACCCGCGACCTTCGGGTTATGAGCCCGACGAGCTACCTGGCTGCTCCACCCCGCGGCGGACTGGGGATAGTAGCAATGTGGGGGTGGAGGCTGGGCGGCGTTTGCGGGCTTTGGGGGATCGATTGCGCGGGGGGCTTTGGGAGGTCTTGGCGCTCTAGAGTGGCCGGGTGAGCGGAGGGGCGAAGCGGGTGGCGGTGATCGACGTCGGGACGAACTCGACGCGGTTGCTGGTCGCCGACGTCGAGGAGGGGCGGGTTTCGCCGCTGGAGCGGCGGAGCACGGTGACGCGGCTGGGGCGGGGCGTGGACCTGTCGGGCCATCTGGCCAGCGAGGCGATCGAGGACGTCTGCGCAGCGATCGGCAACTACGTCGGCATCTTCCAGGAGCTTGGGGCCGAGACGGTGGACGCGATCGCCACCAGCGCCGTCCGCGACGCCGACAATGGCAGCGCCTTCGTCGCCGAGCTGCGGGAGCGATTCGCGCTCTCGGCCCGCGTCCTCGACGGCGAGGAGGAGGCGCGCTCGACCTACCTCGGCGCCACCTCGGAGGCGCCGCCGAGCGAGCCGACGCTGGTCGTCGACATCGGCGGCGGCTCGACCGAGCTGGTCGTCGGCCAGGGATCCGACGTCTCCTTCCACGACTCACTGCAGGCCGGCGTCGTCCGCCACAGCGAGCGCCACATCACCAGCGACCCCCCCACCCCCACCGAGATGGAAACGCTCGCCGCCGATGTCCGCACACTGATCGAGAAGTCCGTCGGCGTCGG
>JBQCEW010000077.1:0-3249 GCA_051959815.1 Solirubrobacterales bacterium | reverse complement strand
ATCCAGATGCCCATGAAGCACCACAGTCGGCGCCCCCTCCGGCCCAACTTCTGCCTTGACCACAGGCAGCCCGCGGACCTCATCCCCCTCGGTTTCGATCCCCCGAGCTTCCAGCCATCCCTGCACGAAACCCGCAGCCTCGGAAATAGCATCCGGCTCACAAGTTTCAAACGAAATCAACCGCTGCGCCAGCACCACCAACTCGTCACTCATACACGCCCTCCGCAGCAACAGGACGAAATCCCGTGGTTCCTTAGTCGTCCCTGAGCCGACAAAGGAACCACGCGATTGGTCCCGTACCCACCGCAGCGATCCCGTGGTTCCTTAGTCAGGTCATAGCCGACAAAGGAACCACGACTTCGGAGGCATCCACCTCGGCGGCTCAAGGAAGGGTGAAGCTGCGCCGCGGGTTGGAGGGGAGCCGGTACCCCTCCGCAGGAATGTTCGGCGATATGCAATCTGATTCTCGCGCGGCGATAGCCGCGCAGTTCAATTGCGGCTAAGCCGCAAAGCGGCGTGCCGCGCAATTCCGGAGGAGGGGTACCGGCTCCCCTCACGCTCCGGCGATCGACAAGAATGCTTCGGCCCTGTCCTTGTCCTTCTGCGCCCGCGTCTGCTCAGCGCTCCCCGCCTCGCTCTCGGAGAGGCGCCGTTCGGCGTCGGAGAGCTGCTCTTTGAGGGTGCCGCTGTCGAGGTTCTCGGGCGGGATCGCCTCCTCGAGCAGGAGCCGGGCTCGGTTGCCGTAGACCTGCAGCCAGCCGTGGGCCTGGGCATAGCGCTTGACGTCGGTCTCGGAGAGGTGGAGGCGGAGCTCGGTCGGCCGCAGCGCCGCCAGCAACGGCGCGTGGTTGGCGAGGATGCCGAGTTCGCCGGTCTCCGAGCGGGTCGAGATCTGGCGCGCTTCACCGCTCCAGACCTCGCCCTCCGGGGTCAGGACTTCGACGTCGACCATGTGCTCCGCCGCCATTGCTCAGCTCCCAGGCGCCCTAAGCGGCCGCTTTGGCGTTCTCGAGGACCTGGTCGATCGAGCCCTGCATGTAGAAGGCGCCCTCGGACAGATCGTCGTGCTGGCCGTCGAGGATCTCGCGGAAACCACGCACGGTCTCGGCAACCGGCACGTACTCGCCGCTGCGGCCGGTGAACTGCTCGGCGACGAAGAACGGCTGCGAGAGGAAGCGCTCGATCTTGCGGGCGCGCGCCACCGTCTGCTTGTCCTCGTCGGAGAGCTCGTCGATGCCGAGGATGGCGATGATGTCCTGGAGCTCGCGGTAGCGCTGCAGCACCTCCTGGACCTCGGTTGCCGTCCGGTAGTGCTCCTCGCCGACGACCTCGGGCTTGAGGATCGTCGAGGTCGAGTCGAGCGGGTCGACCGCCGGGTAGATCCCTTTCTCGGAGATCGACCGCGAGAGGGTCGTGGTCGCGTTGAGGTGGGCGAACACCGACGCCGGGGCCGGGTCGGTGAGGTCGTCCGCCGGCACGTAGACCGCCTGGATCGAGGTAACCGAGCCGCGCGAGGTCGAGGTGATCCGCTCCTGCAGGCCGCCCATCTCGGTCTCCAGCGTCGGCTGGTAGCCGACCGCGGAGGGCATCCGGCCCAGCAGAGCCGAGACCTCGGAGCCCGCCTGGACGAAGCGGAAGATGTTGTCGATGAACAGGAGCACGTCCTGTCCACCCTGCTCGCGGTAGTACTCGGCCATCGTCAGCCCGGAGAGGGCGACGCGCAGGCGCGCGCCCGGGGGCTCGTTCATCTGGCCGAAGACGAGCATGGTTTTGTCGATCACGCCCGACTCTTTCATCTCGAGCCAGAGGTCGTTCCCCTCGCGCGAGCGCTCGCCGACGCCGCAGAAGGCGGAGAGGCCGGAGTGCTCCTCGGCGATGTTGCGGATGAGCTCCTGGATCAGCACGGTCTTGCCGACGCCGGCGCCGCCGAACAGCCCGACCTTGCCGCCTTTCGCGTACGGCGCCAGGAGGTCGATGACCTTGATCCCCGTCTCGAGGATCTCCTGGGTCGGGGTCAGCTCCGAGGCCTCGGGGGCCGGGCGGTGGATCGGCCAGCGCTCGGTCTCGCCGATCTCTTCGCCCTCGTCGATCGGCTCGCCGAGCAGGTTGAAGATGCGGCCGAGGGTGGCGTCGCCGACCGGGACCGTGATCGGATTGCCGGTGTCGACGACCTTGTCGCCGCGCTGGATCCCGTCGGTGGCGTCCATCGCGACCGTGCGGACGCGGTCGTCGCCGAGGTGCTGCTGCACCTCGCAGACCAGCTCGGTCGGTTCGCCGTCGCCGTCGCCGGCGGTCTGGATCGTCACCGCGGAGTAGATCTCCGGCAGTTCGTCGGGGAAGACGGCATCGACGACCACTCCGGTGACCTGCTCGACGCGCCCTACGTTGGTTCCGTTTCCGTTGCTTTCAGCCATCGTTTCCTTTGTGGTCGTCCTTGAAGTGCTGTTGGTTAATGCTGGTTCTGGTCGCCTACCCGAGCGCCTCGGCGCCGGCAACGACCTCCAGGATCTCCTGCGTGATTTCCGCCTGGCGGGCCCGGTTCATCTCCAGGGTCAGCTTGCCGATCATGTCTTCGGCGTTCTCGGCCGCGTTGCGCATTGCCGTCATCCGCGCTCCCAGCTCCGAGGCGGCGGACTCGAGCAGCGCCCGGTAGACCGAAATCGTCACGTATTCCGGGATTAGGCGCCCCAGCAGCTCCTCCGGGTCGGGCTCGTAGAACCACTCCGAGCGGCTCTGCGCCTTCTCGGCCTCGGTTTCCTCTTCTTCGCCGGCAGCCTCCGCCTCGGCGCCCTCGCCGATCACTTCCGCCTGCTGCAACGGCAGCAGGGTCTGGCGCCAGACGTGCTGGGTCAGCGGCGAGACGAAGCGGTTGTAGATCAGCTCGACCCGGTCGAGATCCTCGTCGACGTAGCGCGCGGTCAGCGCCTCGCCGATTTCGCGGGCGTTGGCGAAAGCGGGTCGGTCGGTGAAGCCGATGTAGGAGCCGGAGATCTCCTGCTTGCGGAAGGTCAGCGCCGAGACGCCCTTGCGGCCGACGACGGAGAAGGAAGGCTCGGCGCCCTCCTCGCGGACCTGTTGCGCCGTCCGCATCCCCTCGCGGATGATGTTGGTGTTGAAGGCGCCGGCGAGGCCGCGATCGCCGGTGATCAAGACGATCCCGACCCGTTTCACGTTCTCGCGCTCGACCAGGACCGGGACCCGCGGGATGCCACCCGCCTGGGCGGCAGCTCGCCGGGTCAGTTTCCGGAT
>JBQCEW010000076.1:0-6389 GCA_051959815.1 Solirubrobacterales bacterium | reverse complement strand
CACTCCGAGGAGGAATTGCGAGCGGGAATAGCCCTTGCCTACCAGATCTTCGTCAAGCCGGAGGATGCTCGCCTGGGGGTCAATGCCTCCGCGGAGGAGCTCGGACGAGCGGTCAAGGCCGTGGCCGGGATCGTCCCCGATGCGCTGAGGGGACTGAGCTTCTCGACCTACGAGGGGCATCCCGTCTTCCCCTTCGACCTGATCGGAGCCGAAGCGCCTGCGCCAGGCACGCACCGGTGCTCTTTGGTCATGCCGCAGGATCTCGACGAGGAGGCGCTGCTGACCCTGCACCAACTTGCCGAGGGCAGCCGACTTGGCAGTGTGGCCAGTCATGTCGCCGGCAACGGAGAGGGAGCCCAGGCGGCGGCGATCTGGAAAGCCGCGCGAGAGATCTTCGGCCTCAGCAGGGGGAAGGACGTCAAGGGGGCTGAAGGCCTGCTCGCCGACTCGGGCGTGGTGGGGTTCATTTGCAGTACTCCGGAGGGGCGAGCGGCTGTGGCCGCCGCCGCCCACCGTGGAAATGCCCGCGTCCTGTCCGCCGTGGCATCCACTGTCGCGGCGATGGACGAGGCCGAAGCCGGCCTCCTGGTCGCGGCGATTGCCGAGCGCTGCCGCTCCACGCGTGAGGTCGAGGGGTGCGCGGCGGTGTCGGCTGCCCTAGGCGAGGCGGGGCAGGTGGTGCTCGATGCCGCCCTCGATCTTGCTCTCGAAGACGAAGGGGTAGGCGCGAGCCTCGGCGCCGAGGACGCCGTGCTGATTTTGGCGCGGGCGTCTGAGCGGGCGATCGAGACGGCGGCGGCCCACCCGCTGCTGCGTGGCGCCCGGCGTCGAATCGACAGCTGCGCGGGCGACCTACGCATCCCCACCTCCTACCTTGCCGCGATGTTCGGGTTCGGGCTCGAAGACCCAGCCGATGGGCTACGGCTGGTCGCGGCGGCCCGTGCCCGGCCGGAGCTGTTGGGTCAGGTCCAGCTCGACGGAGCGGAGAAGGAGCGCTGTCTGCAGCTGCTTCAGCGGCTCGATTCGGAGGGCAAGCAGACCCTCTTGCCCGCCCTCCTTCTTCCACTCGCAGAGGAGCCGTGGGGAGGCCGGCTGCTGTCGATCGTCCGGTCCCTGCCGACCGACGTCGCTGCGCTCTGCGTCCTCAACGCTCTACAAGGAGGGGAAGATCCGGTTCCATCAGCGCTTTCGGAGATCTGTGAGAGTCTTGCCGCCGATCTCCTCGCGTCGGACAACGTCTTCGTGGCGCTGCGGTTGCTGGAGGCAAGCGGTACGGCCGGCGCTCGCCAGGCGGTACGCCTGATCCAGGGCATGGGCGACGGAGCCTCGACCTCCGCCGCGACGGCAATCGAGGCCGGGGCCGAGCTCGGAGCCTCCGCTTTGGGACCTGCGATCGCCGAATTAGCGATCGCGCGAGCCGTGGCGGCGGTTGAACGCCCCCCCGATGTTGCCGCGGTATGGATGGCGATCGAAGGGTCGGAGTCGCAAGGCGACGATGGGGGGGTTTTGCGAAGCCTGCTTTCCTACGCCGCGCGGAGGTCCCGTGGTTCAAGCGCGGTTGAGATCCTCGCCTGGATCGCCCGCAACCGGGTGCCTGCCGATCCGAAGCTGCTGACCATGCGCGGTGCGATCCGGGACTCCAAGGCCGATGAGTTGGCGCTGGAAGTAGCGAGCCGAGTGCCTGAGGATTTGCTGAAGGAGATGGAGGAGTCGGTCAAGCCCGCGGGGCGTGGCGCTCGCAAATGGTGGAAGCGCTTGCGCAATGAAGCCGCCAAGTTCTAGTCGCCGCTCCGCCCCAGGTCGGGTCATTGGGCGAGGCTTGACTCGGGCCGTTCGACCACGCGCGGTTTTGCTTTGTGGGTGGTATGTCAAGCCGGACCCGACGGCAGTTGGCCAGCTCGGGGTGGAGGCCCGGACTCATCAGGCGCTTTGTCGGTCATCCGGCACCCGCTCGCGTGTACCGGACGCGTCCCGTGCGAATCCGCGCGAGGAGCGCGAGCTTGCTACGCCCATAAACATCGAAAATCTTTGACATGCCAGCACGCGAGCGCTAGAGGTACAGAGCAGTATCAGTCTCCACCCCTCTCCTCATCGGAGGTAGTCATGCGTATCCCAGTCCGTGCCGGGTGCTCGCTGGCGGCGGCGCTGTCCGTCGTGGCCGCGCTTCTTGTCGTCGCCTCACCCGCCTCTGCCAGCGTCCTGGACGCCACCTGCACCCCGCCCAGCAGCCAGAGCGCGCTTTACAACCCGCCGCTGACCGAAACCCCCCAGGCGGTCACGCTCACCTTGTTCACGAGCCTGGATCCCTGTGTGTCCGCCACCGACCCCGCCATCGCCTCGGGCACGGTCGGGCCAGACAAATTCACTGTTCCCAACCCTCCCGGTCTCACCTGCTCCTCGCTCCTCGGCACCGTTCCCGTTCGGTACACCATTCATTGGAACACCGGGCAGACCTCCCAGGTCACCGGGAACAGCACCGTCGTCCTCAAAGCGGGCGTCCTCACCACGGTCCTCACCGGAAGCGTCACCGAAGGCCTGTTCAAAGGCGACACCGTGGTGCAGAACGGCACCGGTGTCGACCCCGGCATAGCCCTATGCAACCTCGGCCTGGGCACCGTCTCCAGCGTATATGAGGTGTTCACCCTGGAGATAACCTCAGTCTGACCCACTTCGGCGGTGTCGTGCTCGGCTGCCATCGCACGTGACTCGGCCAAGGGCACGGCGCCGCCCGCCAGCACCTTGCAGGAGGCTTATCGATTGCCCTCCGGGTTCCGAGAATCGCCTCGGCGTCGGCCAGGCGGTCGCCGTGCCTGCTGTATGAACTTCTCCGAGCGGGGGCTCAATCTAGTGCACTCCCGGCGAGGACAATCTTGTCGCGGTCGACCTCCTGGATGAAGAACGACTCGATCGCGCGACGGCCTTTCAGCCGCCCAGGGTTGTGAACGTGCACCGAATAGTTGAAAGGACTATCGCCCTCGGCAGTGGCGGCTTCTTCGCTGAGGTCGCCGGCGATTCGCCCATAGCGATCACGGCCGCCGTCCGCGATCACGAGGAGGTCGACGCCGGAACCTGGACCTTTGGTTCGCAGGGCGAGGTAGCGGCGGCCCCCGCTCCTCGCAGATGACCTAACGCTTCGCTGCGCTCGTCGGGTCGTTCGGGCTCGCCTGCGCGGGGTCGTTCGACCAGGCGCCGGGCGGCTCCGGCACCGGCCCGTCCAGCAGGGGATCCTCGGTGGCGCGCATCCACTCGAGCAGGCGGTCGCTCATTTCGCTGAGGATCTGTTGGCGGCTTGGGTCCGCTGAGAGGTCGTTGAGCTCGTTGGGGTCGAAGAGGAGGTCGTAGAGCTGCTCCTCGGGGATCTGCTGGTCGGCCCAGCCGTTCTCCATGAGGAGGGTCTTGCTGGCGGAGTCGTCGCAGTTGGCGAGGACGGGGCGGTCGAACATGGAGAAGCGGCGGATGTACTTGAAGCGCTCGCTGCGGACGGCGCGCAGGGGTTGGTAGGCGGCGTGGTAGGTCATCTCGGCGAAGATGACGTCGTTGACCTTGCCGGCCTCGCCGCGGACCAGGGGCATCAGGCTCGTTCCCTGCAGCCAGGGCGGCTCCTCGATCCCGGCCAGCTCGCAGATCGTCGGGTAGACGTCGAGGTGGCTGACGAGGCCGTCGAGGACGCGCCCGCCGAGGAAGCCCGGCCCGCGCATGATCAGCATCACCCCGATTCCGCGGTCGTACAGCGTCGCCTTCGCATTCGGGAAGGCGAGGCCATGGTCGGTGGTGCAGATGATCAGCGTGTTGTCCTGCAGGTCGAGCTGGTGGAGGCCGTTGAGGACGGCGCCGATGCCCTGGTCGAGCGAGCGGGCGCTGGCCTTGAAGGCCGCCATGTCGGCGCGCGTCTCCGGCGTGTCGGGCAGATTCGCCGGTGGCAGCGAGTAGAGCGTGTCCCGCACCGAGGTCGGCACTCGGTAGGTGCGGTGGGTCTCGAAGAAGCCGACTGACATGAAGAAGGGCTCCTCGGTCGCGCCAAGCCGCTCGATCGCGGTCGGGGCGATGTCGGCGGCGTGGTGGCTGTCGACCTCGATCACCTCGCCGTAGCCGATCACCTCCGGGTCCTCGGAGATGTGTTGCTCGCCGATCAGGACCGAGCGGTAACCGGCCTCGCGCAGCGGGTGGACGAGGTGCTGGGTGTAGTCGTTCAGCTCCCAGCCGCGGTGGGCGAGGCCGAGCAGGCCGTTGTTGTGGCAGTACTGGCCGGTCAGCAGGGAGGCGCGGCTGCCTGAACAGGTGGGGGCGGCGCAGAAGGCGTTGCGGAAGAGCACCCCCTGGTCGGCGAGCAACTGGATGTTCGGCGTCGGCACCGGATACCCATAGGGCTGCACGTAGCGCCCGGTGTCGTGGGAGTGGATGTAGAGGATGTTAGGAACTTTCTTGATGAACTTAGTATACAATGCTGCGCATGCAGCTCCTCGGTATCGACCACATCACCGCGATCACCGCCTCCCGCGGCGAGTGCCTCGACTTCTACGCCGGGGTGCTAGATCTCGATCCCGGCAGCAACTGCATCGAGGGCGACCTCTGCTTTGGCGATGGCCGCAGGGGGCCAGCGGTGCTCCGTTTCGTCGATTCCCCTGGCGCCCCGGCCGGGACGCCAGGCCCCGGCATGGCCCACACCGTGCGTTGGTGGGTACCGGGACGGCCGGCGCTGGAGCAGTGGCGCGAGCGCCTTGAGTTCTTCGGTCTCCCCAGCGGGATTACCTTCGACGGCGCCGGCGACCCGATCGCCCTCCACTTCTCCGACTCTGAGGGGCTCGCCCACGAACTGATGCCGCGCCCGGCAGCGGAATCCCCGCGCCGCCCTCCCTGGAAACAGGCGCCCGGTCTGCCCCCGGCCCCGACACTCGCCGGCGTCCGCGCCTTCGTCGCCGGCACCGTCCAGAGCTTCGATCTGCTCGCCGGCCGCCTCGGCTTCAGCGCCATCGGCGAGCGCGAGTGGGCTGTCGGCGCCCCGCCGGCGCCGGCCCGCTACGCCTGCGACGCGCCGCCGTCGAACCGTCCCTTCCAGGGCGCCGGCACCGTCCACCATGTCGCCTGGCGCTGCGCCCCCGGCCACGAGCGAGCCTGGCGCCAGCGCGTGATCGGGATGGGCGCCATCGTCAGCCACCTCGTCGAGGAAGACGGCATCCGCTGGTTCTTCTTCCGCGAGCCCGACGGCGTCCTCTTTTCGGTCGCGTCCCGAGGCCGCGCTGCCGTGGCGCCGACGCAGGTGCCGCTGCCCGCGCGCCCGCGCGAGCTGCCGCCGCGAATCGCCCGCCCGATCGGCCTCCGCGCCGCCGCCTAGCGCCTGAGTAGCTGCAGTTCGGCTGCCGCCGGGCTAGCCGGCTTCGCCGACCGCGTCCATGCGTTCTTCGAGCAGTTGCGTCATGTCGTAGGCGCGGGAGTCGTCGGGGAGCTGGATCTCCGGCTTGACGCCGAAGTCGAAGAAGTCCATTCGCATGTTCGACGTCACCGTCCGTCCGTTCACGGACATCGTCATTTCCATGCGCATCCGGCGCAGCATCCCGTCTGGAGCGATGAACACTTCGTAGTGCACGGGGCCGACTATCTGCGACGACACACGTTCAGCCTGTTCAGCGAGTTCGTCTTTGCCCTCTGAGCGCAACGAGTCGATGATCTCAGACGAGGTCTTTTCCACTCGGTAGCGAGTGGTGCGCACGTGGCCGATCTCGGCGTGGCCCAGGCGCTGCACGGTTCCCGATCCACGCAGCATCTGCAGCGATTCGCCGGGGTTCATCCCCGGGGTGCCCATCTCTTCCTGTCCGGGGAACCCTTCGAACTTCATCCATTCCTTGCCTTCCGGCACTTTGCCGGGGAACTGGGGAAAGCGGAAGTACCAGGCGCTCTCACTCATGACCGCGTCGGCTTCCAGCGGTTCCCCTTGCGGTTTCGTCATCTCATAGGTGACTTCGGTGAGGTTGGTTTCGCCGTTGTAAGCGCCTTTGCCGGTGATGGTCACCGGGCTGCCGGTTCCGGGATCCATGCTCATGGTCATGTCGATGCGCATGCCGGGGGATTCAGCCGTCCGTTCCGCCGCGGCGGCGACCGGGTTGGGGTTGAACGGACTGTTGCTGCCGCCGTTGAGGAGCGAGTTGGCGACGACGAGGATCAGCAGCAGCGAGAGGACGCTGGCCGCCAGCAGGAGGCGGCGCTGGAGCGGGTTCGGCTCAGGCCGCGCGCCGGGCGGTGGGGTGGAGTTTGGTGGTGGTTCGGACAAGACGTAGAGTCATCGGCATTACGTGTGCTGACTTGAAGATTAATCGAGGTAAGTAGACGAATGGGTTTGCTGGATCCAGCACCCCCGCCGTTCGTGATCGAGGAGTGGCGCCGCCTGCCGCACC
>JBQCEW010000075.1:0-5603 GCA_051959815.1 Solirubrobacterales bacterium | reverse complement strand
CAACGAGGCCGACCGGGTGGGGGAGACGGTGCGGGCGCTGCGCGGCGCCTTTCCGGGGGCGCGGGTGTGGGTCGCCGACGACGCCTCGACCGACGGCACCGCCGAGGCGGCGATGCTGGCGGGGGCCGAGGTGGTCCGGCGGGGCAAATCGCACGGCAAGGGCGGCAACGTCGGCGCCGCGGTCGACGCGGCGCTGAGCGTCGAGCCTGCGCCGCAGATCGTCCTGCTCTGCGATGGCGACCTCGGCGACTCGGCGGCGCGGCTATCACCGCTGGTGGAAGCGGTGGAACGGGGAGAGTGCGACCTCGCGATCGCGGCCTTCAGCCGCCGGGTCGGCGGCGGCTTCGGTCTCGCCCTCGGCTTCGCCCGCTGGGCGATACGCCGCCTCTGCGGCCTGGAGACGGCGGCGCCGATCTCCGGCCAGCGGGCCCTGCGGGTCGAGGTGCTGCAGGCGGTTCTCCCGTTCGCCCAGGGCTACGGGATGGAGATCGGGATGACCGTCGACGCCGTCCGCGCCGGCTATCGCCTCCGCGAGTACGAGCTGGACCTCGAACACCGCGCCACCGGCAAGGATTTCGCCGGCTTCCTCCACCGCGCCAACCAGCTCCGCGACTTCGCCCGCGTGTTCCTCTCGCGCTTGCTGCGGCGCCGGGCGCCAACCGAGTCCCGTTAGCCTGGACGGGTGCCGCGAAGGGGGAAACGAGTAGGGGTGCTTGTGCTGCTGGCGGCGGCGTGCCTCTGTGTCGCCTCGCTGGCACACGCCGAGTTGGTCGAGCGGGGGAACCTCTTCGTCAAGTTCGAGGGCGGCATCGCCCCGACCGCCCTGCCGCGACACGCGAACGCGCCGATCTCGGTGCGGGTCGAGGGCACGGTCAGGACCCTCCACGGGGACCGGCCACCGGCCCTGCGCTGGATCACGATCGCGATCAATCGCGGCGGCCGGATCGAAACGCGCGGGCTGCCGATATGCCGGCGCTCGCAGATCGAGGCGCTGAGCTCGGTGGGGGCGCTGAAGGCCTGCCGGCCGGCCCTGGTCGGTCAGGGGCGCTACCTCGCCGGGGTCTCCTTCCCGGAACAGCAGGCGTTCCCGCTGCGCGGGCGGATCCTCGCCTTCAACGCCAGGGAGCACGGCGAACGGGTGATCCTCGCCCACGTCTACGGCAAGGACCCCTTCCCGAACAGTCGCCTTTTCGTCTTCCACATCCACAAGGCCCACGGCACCTACGGGACCATCCTCACCGCCGCTCTCCCCGCCCAGCTCAACCGCTTCGGCTACCTGCGGAAGATCAGCCTCGACCTGCAGCGCACCTTCGTCTACCGGGGTCGCCTGCACAGCTACCTCAGCGCGGCCTGTGCGGCGCCGTCGGGCGCCCGCATCGGGATCTTCCCCTTCGTCCGCGTCGGGATGACCTTCGCCGACGGCCGCAAGCTGGCCTCCGCCCTGATCCGCACCTGCCACGTGCGTGGTGGCTAGCAGTTGATCCTCGCGATCGACCAGGGGACGACGGGCACCACCTGCCTCGTCTTCGACCGCGAGGGGCGCGTCCGCGGGCGGGCCTACTCGGAGTTCGAGCAGTTCTTCCCGCGGCCGGGCTGGGTCGAGCACGACGCGAACGAGATCTGGGAGGTGACGCGGCGGGTCGCCGCCGAGGCGATCGCCGACGCCGACACCGAGGGCTCGAAGCTGGACGCGATCGGGATCATTAACCAGCGCGAGACCGTCGTCGCCTGGGACCCGCAGACGGGCGAGCCGGTCCATCGCGCGCTCGTCTGGCAGGACCGGCGCACGGCCGGGCGCTGCGACGAGTTGAAGCAGGCGGGGCACGAGCCGCTGGTCCGCGAGCGCACCGGCCTCACGATCGATCCCTACTTCTCCGGGACCAAGATCGAGTGGCTGCTGCGCAACGTCGAGGGGGCGGAGCGGGCGGTCTTCGGGACCGTCGACTCCTGGCTCCTCTTCAAGCTCACCGGCCGCCACGCCACCGACTACACGAACGCCTCGCGGACGATGCTGTTCGACATCTGCAAGCTCGGCTGGGACGAGGAGTTGTGCGGGCTGCTCGGGGTCGACCCGGCGCGCCTGCCCGAGCCGCTGCCCTCCTCTTATATCTTCGGCACCACTTCCGAGTTCGGCGGTGAGGTGCCGGTGGCGGGGGTCGCCGGCGACCAGCAGGCGGCCCTCTTCGGCCAGGCCTGCCACCACCCGGGGATGGCGAAGAACACCTATGGCACCGGCAGCTTCGTCCTCCTCAACAGCGGCCCGGAGCCGCCGCAGGTCCCCGACGGGCTGCTGGCGACGGTCGCCTGGGGCCTCGGCGACGAGGTCTCCTACGCGCTGGAGGCCTCGATCTTCGTCACCGGCGCCGCGGTGCAGTGGCTGCGCGACGGCCTCGGGATCATCGGCGAGGCGGGGGAGACCGAGGCGCTCGCCGCCTCGCTCGAATCCAACGACGGCGTCTACTTCGTCCCCGCTCTGACCGGCCTCGGCTCGCCCTACTGGGACCCCTACGCGCGCGGGACGATCGTCGGCCTGACCCGCGGCAGCGGTCGCGCCCATCTGGCCCGGGCGGCGCTGGAGGCAATCGCTTACGAGACGGTCGATGCGGTGCGCGCGCAGGAGGCGGCTAGCGGCGAGCGGCTGGATCTGCTGCGCGCCGACGGCGGCGCCACCGCCAACCGCTGGCTGATGCAGTTCCAGGCCGACGTATTGGGAGCGCCGGTCTCGGTACCGGAGATCGCCGAGACGACCGCGCTCGGCGCCGCCTACCTGGCCGGGATCGCCACCGGCGCCTGGTCCCTGGACCAGGTGGGCCAGATGTGGCGCGAGGCCGACCGCTACGAGCCGCAGATGGAGGAGACCCGGCGGCAGCAGCTTCTGGCCGACTGGCAACGGGCGCTGGAGCGCTCGCGCGCCTGGGCGTAACCGCCCCGCGCGCCGCGGGGTAGGCAGAGCAGCGGTAGTTTCCCGCCGCCACCCCATGGCCGAGATGAAGCCACAGGTCTACAAGGACCCGCGCCCGGCGGAGTACTTCACGCAGTTCCACACTTCAGCGCGCAAGGGCGTCGGCTGGACCTACACGCTCGCCCGCATCGTCGTCACGATCCCGACGCTGCTGATCTACCGGGTGCGCGCGATCGGGGTGGAGAACGTGCCGAAGGACGGACCGCTCGTCCTCGCCCCCAACCACTTCAGCCAGATGGACCACTTCTTCGCCGGCGTCTACCTGCGGCGGAAGATCCGCTTTATGGCGAAATCGCAGCTTTTCGGCCCGCCCGTCCTCACCTACATCTACAAGCACGGCGGCGTCTTCCCGGTCCGCCGCGGCCACCACGACGAGGAGGCGATCGAGACCGCGCGGATTCTCGTCGAGCAGGGGGAAATGCTGCTCGTCTACGCCGAGGGCGGCCGCTCGCGCTCCGGCGAGCTGGGTCAGCCGAAACCGGGGATCGGCCGCATCGCCCTCGAAACCGGGGCCCCGATCGTGCCCGTCTGCATCTACGGCTCCGAGCGCGTGCGAAGCTGGAGACGGCTGCGCTTCCCCAGGGTCACGGTCCAGTTCGGCGAGCCGATCTCCTTCCCGGTCGAGGAGGCGCCGAGCCGCGAGCGCCAGCTCGAGGTCGCGACCGAGGTCTTCTCCCACGTGCGGAAGATGCACGAAGCGCTCTCTACTCGTAGCGCTGCTCAGCCCGGGAGTAGAAGTCCGGATCGTGGCCCGGCGTGATGATCGCGTCGGGGAACTGACTGCGGAAGAGGCGCAGCTCCTGCAGGGAGCGGCGCAGGTTGTGGGCGTCCTGGGGGCGCGGCTGTCCCGGCTCTGAGCGGTCGAGCTGGGCGAGCACGTAGACGCAGTCGCCGCCGATCACGAAGTCGCGCTGGGCGAGGCGGCAGACCACCGACATATGGCCGGCGGTGTGGCCGGGGGTGAAGGCGAGGCGGACCGAGCCGTCGCCGAAGAGGTCGAAGGTGCGGCCGAAGCTCGCGTAGGAGTCGATGTTGGCGCGGTCGAAGTCGACGGTGCGGTACTCGAAGGCGTAGTCGAAGTGGGAGCGGCGGTAGCCGTTCTCCAGCGGGCGGGGGCCGTGCGCGGCCGCCTGCCACTCGGCCTCTGAGACGACGAAGGTCGAGTTGGGGAACTCGGAGATCGCCGAGGCGTGGTCGAGGTGCAGGTGGGTCATCACCACGATTGGGATCTCGCCGGGGTCGAGGCCGCGCTCGCGCAGCTGCGAGGGCACGTCTTCTCCGGGCTCCAGGGTGATCTTGCCGAAGCGCGCCGCCAGCGAGCCGAAGTTCTCGCTCGCGTCGGTGGCGATCGAGGGGTGGAGGCCGGTGTCGACGAGGATCGCGCCGGCGCTGGGATGGCGGATCAGGAAGGCCGGGTCGGGGATCGAGACCGCTCCCTTGCCGGTCAGCAGCTCCCGCTCCAGCTTCGCGGTCACCATTCGGCCGCCGGGGCTGACCATCATCGCCCGCGGCCATTCGACCTGGCCGGCGACCAGCGGTTCGACCGCGACGGTGGCGCCGCGGGTGCCGCCGGCGAGCGGCTCGTGCAGGGGGTGCGGTTCGACGTGAACGCTCATAAGAAGGGGAATCTAAGCGGCTCTCCGCGGCTATAGGCTTGGCCGCCGATGGCTGAAAGCGACCGTTCGCGGGTGTTCAGGGACGGCCTCCTCGAGGGGCAGGTGATCGCAGTCTCCGGTGCCGGCAGCGGGTTAGGGCGGGAGACGGCGCTGGAGCTGGCGCGCCTCGGGGCGACCGTCGTCGCCTGCGGGCGGCGCGAGGAGCCGCTGGCCGAGACTGCGGAGCTGGCGGCGAGCCTGCCGGGCTCGTTCGAGTTCGAGACGCTCGACATCCGCGAGGAGGAGCCGGTCGGCCGCTTCTTCGACGGCCTGCTGGAGCGCCACGGCCGCCTCGACGTCCTCGTCAACAACGCCGGCGGTCAGTTCCTCAGCCCGGCGGAGGCGATCAGCCCGAAAGGCTTCCGCACCGTGATCGACCTCAACGTCAACGGCACCTGGCTGATGACCCACGCCGCCGCGACCAAGGCCTTCATCCCGCAGGGCGAAGGCAAGGTCTTGAGCGTCACCCTCTCGCCGCACAACGGGATGCCGGGGATGGTCCACTCCGGCGCCGCCCGCGCCGCGGTTGAGAACATGATGCGCACGCTCGCGACCGAGTGGGCCCGCTTCGGGATCAAGACCGTCGCCCTCGCCGCCGGCCAGTTCGCGACCGAGACGCTGCTGACCAAGTATCCGCAGGTGGTCGTCGACAACCTCGAGCGCTCGATCCCGATCGGCCGCGCCGGCCGCCCCGAGGAGATGGCCTGGCTAGTCGCCTACCTCGCCTCCCCGGCCGGCGACTTCTACTCCGGCACGACGATCACCCTCGACGGCGCCCGCGACAACTGGGCCGGCCCCTGGCCCCCCGACGCAATCGCCACCGAGAGCGGTGATCCCGTAGCCGAGGAACGACGGCCGTCCGGGTAGAGGGGTCCGGTCGACCTCCGCGTGAATTTGTCGCGGCCCTATGTCGGGCCAGCTCCACCAGATGCTGCCCGCCTATGGCGGGCAAGAACCAGATTGCATTTCGCCGCTTCGCGAACATT
>JBQCEW010000074.1:0-4528 GCA_051959815.1 Solirubrobacterales bacterium | reverse complement strand
GATCCGCACGTCGACGTCGCAGCCGTGCTCGCTCGCCCCCCACGCGCAGGCGTCGGCGATCCGCCCCGCCACCTCCGCCGCCCGCTCGGCCTCGAGGCTGCGCGCCTCGGCGTGGATCGCGCAGTGGCCCGGGACGACGTTGCCCGAGGTGCCGCCGTCGATTAGGCCGACGTTGGCGGTCGTCCCCTCGTCGAGCCGCCCCAGCTCCATTCGCGTGATCGCGGCCGCCGCGGCGGCGATCGCGTTACTGCCGTCCTCGGGCCGGATCCCCGCGTGCGCCTCGACGCCGATGAAGTCGGCGAGGATCTTCTGCTGAGTGGGAGTCGAGACGATCACCTCGCCCACCGCCCCGGCATGGTCGAGGACGAAGCCCGCCTGCGAGCGCAGCTGCGATGCGTCAAACGCTTTCGCCCCCCGCAGGCCCTGCTCCTCGGCCACCGTCAGCACCAACTCGATCCCGACCGGCGCCGGTTGTTCCACATGACGGGCAATCAGCTCCATGAAGACGGCGACCGCCGCCTTGTTGTCGGCGCCGAGAATCGTGTCGCCGCGGCTGCGAAAGACGCCTTCGTCCTCGACCACCTCGACCCAGCCCTTGTGGGGAACGGTGTCGACGTGGGCGCAGAACATCAGCCATCCCTCCCCCGCTCCAGCGGAGCGGGCGATCAGGTTGCCGGCGCCGGCCTGCGCGGCCTCGGCAGCCCCGTCTTCGACCACCTCCAGCCCCATCGCCCGCAGCTCGGCCGCAAGCGTGTCGGTTATCTCGCGCTCCTCGCCGGTAGGGCTGCGAACCTCGCAGTAGCGGACGAAGCGTTCATAAAGCCGTGAAGCCACGGCTCAAAAACTAACCCGACCGAACTTCGGACTGCTCAGCGCCGACTTCTTCGACCGCCTCGATCTCGCCGCCGCTGGCTGGCCGCTCGCCGGCCTGCTGCACTGCGGCGCCGACGAACTCACGGAAAAGCGGCTCGGGGCGGTTCGGGCGGGAGTTGAACTCCGGGTGGTACTGGGAGGCGACGAAGAACGGGTGGTCGGGCAGCTCAACCATCTCGACCAGGCGCTCGTCAGGCGAGGTGCCGCCGCAGACCAGCCCCTCATCTTCGAGCCGGCGCCGCAGCTGGTTGTTGACCTCGTAGCGATGGCGGTGGCGCTTGTAGATGACCGCTTCGCCGAAGATCTCGCGTGCTTTGGTGCCCTCGTGCAGTTTCACCGGGTCGGCGCCGAGGCGCATCGTCCCACCCATGTCGGAGACCTCCTTCTGCTCCGGCAGCAGGTCGACGACCGGGAACGGCGTCTCGGGATCGAACTCGGCAGAGTTGGCGCCGTCCATGCCGCCGACATGGCGGGCGAACTCGACGACCGCGATCTGCATCCCGAGGCAGATCCCCAGATAGGGAATCGACTTCTCGCGGGCGATCCGCGCCGCTTCGATCTTGCCCTCGATCCCGCGCTCGCCGAAGCCCCCGGGAATCAGGATGCCGTCGCAGCCTTCGAGCTTCTCCGGGTCGAAGTCCTCGGAGTCGACCAGCTCGACCTCGACGTTGACGCCATGGTGGAAGCCGCCGTGCTCGAGCGCCTCGATCACCGACTTGTAAGCATCGGCGAGCTGTACGTACTTGCCGACGACCGCGATCCGGACCTCGCCGGTCGCCTCGTCGGCGCGACGAACCATCGCCTCCCACTCGGCCATGTCGGGCGAGGGCGCCTCCATGCCGAAGTGGTCGAGGACGAGGTCGTCGACACCCTCGGCGCGGAAGACGAGCGGCACCTTGTAGATGTTGTCGACGTCGTGAGCGGAGATCACCGCGTCGACGGGCAGGCTGGCGAAGAGCGCGATCTTGCCGCGGATCTCACGGTCGAGCCGCCCTTCGGAGCGGCAGACCAGCGCGTGCGGTTGGATCCCGATCCGACGCAGCTCGTTGACCGAATGCTGGGTCGGCTTCGTCTTCAGTTCGCCGGCGTGACCGACGTAGGGCACCAGGGTCAGGTGGACGAACATCGCCCGCTTCGGCCCGAGGTCCGTGTAGAGCTGGCGGATCGACTCGAGGAACGGCAGCGACTCGATGTCGCCGACCGTGCCGCCGATCTCGGTGATGACAAAGTCGACGGCCTGAGACTCGGCGACGATGAGGATTTTCTGCTTGATCTCGTTGGTGATGTGCGGGATCACCTGGACCGTGGCACCAAGGTAGTCGCCGCGGCGCTCGCGCCGGATCACCGAGTTGTAAACGGCGCCGGCGGTGACGTTGGAAGCGCGCGTGGTGTTCTCGTCGGTGAAGCGCTCGTAGTGGCCGAGGTCAAGATCGGTCTCCGCCCCGTCCTCGGTGACGAACACCTCGCCGTGCTGGAACGGGCTCATCGTCCCCGGATCGACGTTGATGTAAGGGTCGAACTTCTGCAACTGGACCCGGTAGCCGCGGGAGACGAGGAGGCGTCCAATCGCTGCCGCGGTGATCCCCTTGCCGAGGGCCGAGACGACGCCGCCGGTGACGAAAATGAACCTCGTGTCGCCTTTGCTCCCTGGACTCATGCTCTGCCGAGCGAGTCTAGCCAGCGCAGGGGCGGAACCGAATCGATCGTCCGAGAAATAGACCGCATCTCCCCGTAAATCGTCAGCGCGAGCACGATCGCCAGTGCCACGAGTCGCCCGTCTTCGCCGAGGGTGGTCAGCAACCAGACGCCGGCAATCGCCCCGATCAGGTTCGAGCCAGTGTCCCCCAGCATTGCCCGCTCGCCCAGCGTCAGCCACGCCCCCACCAACACGGGGCCGGCAAAGATCCCCAGCAGTTCCAAGGGCTCGAAGGTCCAGGCGCCGAGACAGAGGCCGATCGCCAGCAGCGCCAGCGCCTTCTCCGACCGTCCCGGCCGCAGGTCGAGCAGGTTGAAGATGTTGGTGGTGAGGACCAGCAGCGCCACGTCGGCGAGGTAGCGCCACGATTCGAGCCCACGGCCGGAGACGACGTAGGCCGCCAGCGCCAACGCCCCCACCGCCTTGATCGCCCCGGTCGAGAGCGATCCGGAGCGCAGCGCCGCCCAGTGCCCGCGCCAGCCACGGGGCGTCGCCGCCGCCTCACCACGTCCGAGCGCGTCGTCGAGGAAGCCAAGGAAGGCGATTCCCAACAGGTAGGGCAGCCACTGTCGCAGCGCCGGCTCCAGCAGGTCGAGGTCGGCACGGTCATTGAGGAAGGCGAGCGGCGCCAGCGTCACCAGCGCCGCCGTCGCCAGCACCGCTCCCAGTGGGAAGGCGAGCAGTGCGCCGCGGTAGTTCTCCCGCACCAGGTCCGCGTCGCCCAGCCCCCGCGCCCCAGCCGGAACGAGAAACAACGAGACCGCAATCGCCAGCGGGAAGCCGATCCAGTACACGCCGCTATTCCACCAGCAGGTCCGGCAGCAGCCGGTCGGCGCTCCCCTTGACGCCGAAGCTGCCCTCGGCACCGCGCATCGCGTAGACCATCGCCAACTGCCCCGCGGTGAGGTCGACGTCGTCGACGCTGGCGAGGTCGTTGGACTGGAAGAAGGAGATCGAGGAGGGATCGGTGGCGGTCGTCTCGATCCCCACCGTCGGCGCCCGGGTCGCGGTGATCCCGCTCATCAGCGCCGACTCCAGCTGGTTCGCCCGCGATCGCTGTACCGGCCCCATGTCTTCCGGCTGGTTGCGGACGACGATCACGCCGTCGAGGCCGCCGAAGGTGCCGCTTGCCCGCGAGAAGAGCTGTCCGCGCACGACTTCCGGCAGGGTGCCGCCGAGCACAAGCTGCCGCCCCAGGCCGGTCCCCAGTTCGCTCAGCGCATCGGAGTTGGTACGCAGATCGGCAAAGCGCGTCTTCACCAGGTCCCCCTGCAGCCCCACCAGGTCGACCGGCTCGCGCACCACCCCGACCCCGACCAGCCGCGCGCCGGTCGGCCCGAGCGCGTTCTCGACGTCGGCGGTGAGGTCGGTCGGCAGGCCACCGAGGGCGACGATCGCGATCCGCATCCCTTTCAGGCGCTCGCGCGTCAGCACCGGGTAGACGCGTTCGCCGAATTCGTTGGAGCGGTTGAGCTCGCCGCTCAGTTCCCCGGCGCGCGAGCGTGCGTCCTGGAGGTTGCCGACGAGGCTGTGCTCGAGATCCTTACGCGTGTTCTTCAGCGCATCGCCGCCGAACTCGGCGCCGATCAGGATGCCGATCGCGAGCGCGAGAAAGACCGCGATCAGCGAGGCGGTGTGGTAGCGGGCGGAGTACCCCATCTGCAGGCGGAAGGCTAGTGCCCAGACCTAGATTCCAAGCTGGATCCGGATCTTCAGCCAGACCAGTTCCCAGACGTCGTTGAGCGCCGGAGAGGTGATGACGAGGATCGTCAGCAGGACGAGGAAGGCGACACCGAAGAGGGCCACCGGCGCCAGCGTCGAGCTCGGCCGGTAGAGCCGGCTCACCCCCTTCGCGTCGACCAGGCGCTCGCCGATCTTCAGCCGGGTGAGGAAGGTCGAAGACATGCCGCCGCGCTTGCGGTCGAGGAACTCAATCAGGTTGAAGTGGGCGCCGACGCT
>JBQCEW010000073.1:0-3052 GCA_051959815.1 Solirubrobacterales bacterium | reverse complement strand
CATATAAAATGCAACACAATATTGTTTTTTTTTTTCTTCGGCCTCACCTTCCCCCCCCCCCTCCTGCGCCCCCCCGCCGCCAGACGCGTGCGGTGGACCCCCGGATGCGATCTCTTAGGCGGTCGCAGTGGCGGCGAACCGCTCCTCGAGGAGGCTGTCGAGGTATTCCTCGGCGCCGTCCTCGTCCTTGTCGAGCGCGTACATGAACTCCGAGGCGAGGATCTTCTTCGCCCGGGTGTACATCTGCTTCTCGCCCGTGGACAGGCCCTTTTCCATCTCGCGGATGGCGAGGTTGCGGACGACCTCGGCCAGCTCGAAAACGTCCCCGGTCTTGATCTTCTCGCGGTTGTACTTGAAGCGCCGGTTCCAGTTTTTCGGCATCTCGCTCACGTCGTCCGTGAGGACTGCTGTGACCTTCTTGATTTCTTCCTCGTCGATAACCCGCCGCAGGCCCGCCTTGTCGGCGTTCTCGCAGGGGACCATGACCGTGAGTTCGTTGTGGAGGATTTTGATCGTGAGGTACTCACGCTCCTCCCCCATCAGCTCGCGCGTCTCTTTGGTCATCACCAGCCCCGCCCCGTGATGCGGGTAAACAACCTTGTCGCCCTCCTCGAAGTCGCAGACGTATTCCACGTCCTCCTCGAAGACAGCCTCCACAGTGGCCTCGTCTAGCTCGGAAATCGGTGACTCCTTTCGTTTTTCGACGGCTTGGGGGCCGTCAGCTCTGCAAGTACCGGTCGACCAGATCAACCTCTTGGAGCCGCCCTAGGCCCTCGCGGATGTCCTTGGCGCGGGTGGCGCCGACTCCATCGACGGCGGCGAGCTCTTCGTCGGAGGCCGCCAGGACCTCCTCCAGCCCGCCCAGCTCGTGGGTGATCTTCTGGACGACAAGCTTGGGAATGCGCGGGACCCGGCCCAACACCCGGTATCCGCGCGGCGCTACGGGAAAGTCCAGGGTGTTGACCTTGCGGTCGTAGCCGAGCAGCTCGGCGAGACGACCGAAGTCGAGCACGTCCTGGTGGGGCATCCGGCCCAGCGCCTGCAGCACCGCGGTTAGGTTCTGCTCGGAGTCCTCGACCGAGTAGTCCCGGATCAGCGCGGTCTTATCGGCGGCGACTCCGACCATCGTCTCCTCGAGCTGCATCTCGATCAGGCGGCCCTCGGTGCCGAGCTCGACGATGTAGCGCTCGACCTCGACCGCCATCCGCGTCACCAGCTCGGCCCGTTGCAGGGCCGAGAGCGCGTCGTGGAGGACGACGCCGCCGTCGAACTCGAGCTGGGTCAGCCGCGCCGAGACCTGGTCGAGGCGCTGGCGGTACTTCTCGAGCGTGGCGAGGCCCTGATTGGCCTTGGCGAGCACGGCCGGGATGTCCTGGAGGATGTACTTCGTGCCCTCGACGTAGAGGGAGACGACGTCGCGCCGCTGCGAGATCGCAACCACCAGCGCCGTCGTCTGTTTGGAGACGCGCTCGGCGGTGCGGTGGCGGGTGCCGGTCTCCGAGCTGAGGATCGTCGGGTCCGGCATCAGCTGGACGTTGGCCCAGGCGATCTTCGTCGCCTCGCCGTTGAGGACGATGGCGCCGTCCATCTTTGCCACCTGGTAGAGCATCGCCGGCGTGTAGTCGACGTCGAGCTTGATGCCGCCGGAGAGCAAGTGAGAGATGTCGTCGAGGTCGCCGACGACGAGCAGGCCGCCGGTCCGCGAGTGGACGATGTTGTCGATTCCCTCTCGCAAGGCGCCACCGGGCGCGACTACGTCGAGAGCTCTAAGGAGGCGGGGATCTTGGCGTTCAGACAACTCTTGAAGCTCATCCCCGGACAACGAAGGCATCAATTAAGAGGATGGCACAAAGCGCTTTGGAATGCGGTCTGGCCGATTCCGAGTGGACAGGTCGGATTAGGGTTTGTCAAGTGGTGAGGGACGGAGGCGTGGTGGAAGGAGCCGATACCCCTCCTTCCGGAATTGCGCGGCACGCCGCTTTGCGGCTTAGCCGCAATCGAACTGCGCGGCTTCGCCGCGCCCAAGATCAGATTTCATGTCGCCGAACATTCCTCCCGGCGGGGTATCGGCTCCTTCTTCAAGCGTTCGCTGGTTAGAGATGGAAGCGGCGGTGGTGCATGTGGTGGTGTAGCTCAACAGGCGCGGGTTCTCCTGCAACGGAGGGATCCGAGCCGGGCTTCTCCGGGTCGCGGACGTAGGTCCAGGTTAAGGCGGTGCCGAGAGCGCAGAGGGCTACTACTACCCAGGTGGAGCCGGCTATCGCTGAGGCGAAGGAGTGGCCGTCGGCGAGGAGGGCGTGGAAGGCGGCGCCGGTGGCGGCCAGGGCGACGGCGCCGGCGAGGACGCGGTCCATTGCGAGGACGCCGGAGGCTATGCCGACCTTGTCGCCGGGCATGGCTGCCATCGCCGCGGTTGACATCGGCGCGTAGACGAGGCCGAGGGCGATTCCGAACAGGAGATAGCCGACGAGCAGGAGGACGTAGGGGCTGTCGGCCTGGAGCCGGGTGAGGACGAGGAGGCCGGTGACGCCGCAGAGCATTCCGGCACTCATCAGCCGGCGGGCGCCGAAGCGGCCGATCAGGCGGCCGGAGAAGGGCGAGATGAAGATCATCGGCACCGTCACCGACAGGATCATCAGGCCGCTGAGGATCGGCGAGTGGCCGCGCACGTCCTGCAGGTACTGCGGCTGGAAGAACATCACCGCCCAGTAGGAGCCGACAAGGGCAAAGGCGGCGGCGCTGGCGCCGAAGTAGGGGCCGTTGCGGAAGAGGTCGAATTCGACGATCGGGGCGCGGACCCGGTGCTCGGTGCGCCAGAAGGCGAGGAGGGCTAGGACGGCGACGACCGCCAGGGCGACAATAACTTCAACACCCCAGGAGCGCGCCTGAACCAGGGCAAGGACGACGGCGGTGAGCCCGACGCTGATCAGCGCCAGACCCGGCCAATCGATCCGGTTGCCGGCGCCGGGATCGGTCGACTCCGGCGCCGCGGCGAGCGTGATCGCGATCCCCAGCGCCGCGACCGGCAGGTTCATCCAGAATATCACCCGCC
>JBQCEW010000072.1:0-5358 GCA_051959815.1 Solirubrobacterales bacterium | reverse complement strand
TCCGCACCACCTCCCCGCCGACGGGACGAAAACCGGACGATGTATCCGGAAATCGTCCCGTCGGCAGCCAAGGCGGGGGCGCGGTTGACACCTGGCGCGGAGCGTTTTTGCTGGCGCCGTACCTACGGGACACCTTTGTTGCTTGCGGTGTTCTCTCGGAGACGTTTGAGACGGCGATTACCTGGGACCGCTTCGAGGAGTTCCATGCGACGGTGATGGAGACGACGCGGCGGGCGGCGTCGGAGGCCAGCGGGGTTCCGCCCGACGGTCCGGGCTCGCCGCGCGTCAGCTGTCGCTTCACGCACGTCTACCCCGACGGGGTCGCGCCCTACTTCACCGTCCTCGCCCCGGCTGTCCGCGGCGGCGAGGTCGAGCAGTGGGACGAGGTCAAGGCCGCCGTCTCCGAGGCGATCGTCGATGCCGGCGGCACGATTACCCACCACCACGCCGTCGGCCGCGACCACCGCCCCTGGTACGACCGCCAGCGCCCCGCCCCCTTCGCTGCCGCCCTCCGCGCCGCCAAGGCCGAGCTCGATCCTGCAGCCATCCTCAATCCAGGCGTCCTGATCGACCCAGCTTGACCACCCGCAGCGGTACCCTTTCGCGATCCGATCCCCTGTCCGGGTAGCTATTAGACGTGCCCGAGCCGCGCCCCTCGATGGAAACGATCACCTCCGAACAGCCCACCGTGCCGGTTGAGCCGCAACAGCCGAACCAGTCGCGCGAGCCCGACACCGGGGAAATCGTGCCGCGGCGCTCGCCGCTGCGGGCGGCGGTCAAGACCGGGCGGCCGAAGGAGTGGATCAAAAACGTCTTCGTCTTCGCCGGGCTGCTTTTCTCCGGCAAGTTCAACCATCCGCATGACGTGCTGGAGGCGTTCGTCACCTTCTTCGCCTTCTGCCTCATCTCCAGCGCCGGTTACTTCGTCAACGACCTGATCGATATCGAGCTCGATCGCAAGCACCCGAAGAAGCGCTTCCGCCCGCTTCCGGCCGGCGAGCTCTCGGAAGCCACCGCGAAAGCGATCGCCCCCGGCCTGGCCGTGGTCGCGATCGCCCTCGGCTTCTCCGTCAACTGGGAAGTCGGACTGATGGTCGTCGGCTACGGGGTCGCGCAGATGGCCTATAGCCTCGGCCTCAAGCAGATCGTGATCATCGACGTGATGACGCTGGCCGGCCTCTTCATCCTCCGCGTCGCCGCCGGCGCCAGCGCCGTCGAAGCCCACGCCTCCGAGTGGTTGCTGCTCTGCACCGGCATGCTCGCCGCCTTTCTCGGCTTCACCAAGCGCCGCCAGGAGGCGGTCTCCGAGCTCCACCAGGGCACCACGACCCGGCCGGTCCTCGAGCATTACTCGCTGCCCTTCCTCGACCAGATGGTCTCCCTCGTCACCACCGGCACCGTGATCAGCTACGCGATCTACACCGTCAACTCGCCGCTGATCGGCAGCCGGATGATGCTGACCATCCCGCCCGCGGTCTACGGCATCTTCCGCTACCTCTACCTGATCTACGACCGCAACGACGACCGCTCGATGTCCGGCATCATCGCCGGCGACCGCGGCATCCAAGCCGCCGGCGCCGCCTTCGCCCTGATCGCCTTCCTGCTGCTCTACGTGTTCAAGTAGCGCCGCGATCCGCAGCGCTAAGCCATCCCCACTTCGCCCGCGCCCGGGCCTTCCTCCATCAGGTAGAAGCGGGCGCGGCCGATCTCCTCGCCGTTGACCTGGACGATGGCGGCGTGGGGGCCTGGGGTGGTGAAGGTGGCGGTGGCGGCGATCGACATGACCAGGCGCTGCTCCTGGCCTTCGGGGAGGCCGGGGGGGCGGCCGGTCTCGAAGTTGGCGGTGAGGCCCTCGCCGAGCTCGTTGCCGTCGGGGTCCTGGACGGTGACGACGAGCTCGTGGGGGCTGTTGGTCTCGTGCCAGGCGATGTCGATGCCGAGGCCGATCGAGAAGGACCACTCCGCCGGCAGCTCGGGGAGCCGGAGGACGTTCCAGCCGCCGCCGGTCAGGTAGAGCTTGCCGTTGACCGCCTCGCTGTAGTCGCAGAGGAGGAGGAAGCCGATGTTCACGGTGCCTCGCCCTCGTCGTAGGGGATGACCGGGAGGTCGGAGCGCAGTTCGATCTTGCCGCCCCTGGTGAACTGGAGGTCGATCGTCTCGTTCTTGCGGTAGGTGCCGAACAGCCCCAGGTACATCGCCAGCCAGCGCCCGGTCCCGACCTTCTCCTTGACGATCGGGCGGTCGAAGACGATCTCGCCACCTTCGACGCGATAGGTGTCGGGGCTCTGCTCGATCCCGTTGATGAAGACGGTGTAGGGAGGCGCGGCGCCCGCGGGCAGCTTCACCCGCTCGCCGGCGGCGTAGCTGCCCTTGGGGATCTCGGTCTCGGCCATGCTCATCGGTCCTCCGCCTCCAGAGTCTCGCGCACCAGATCGAACGGCGTGTCGTGGTGCGTCGGGTCCAGCTCCTCCCGCACTACCCCGCCCCTGAACGGCACGAACGTCCCGTCCCCCCGCACGTCCACCCCCGCCGCGGACTTCTTGAACAGCCCGCCGGTGCTCAGCTGCAACCGCGCCTGAACCTGATCCCCCGGCTCGTAGTCCCGCAGCGACTTAACAGCCCGCACCGGCCCCTCCCTCCGAATCGCCATCGCCCGCTCGCGCATAGCTGCCACCGCCTCATCGAGATCATCAAACGACTCGTGGTCGACATCCGACCCATGCCGCACGGTGAGCTTCCAAGGACGGGACACGAGCCCACCCTAAGCGATGAATGAGAGGGTCGGGCGTCCCTCTGAACGGCTTGTACTTTTTCGGCGGGCGAGTCTCGGACGGCCGAAAACGATCCACCGAAAAAGTTGAGAGAAGAGGGATGCCCGACCCTCTCACCTAAGCGTTTGAGCCTTACGCTCCCCGCCGCGGCCGTTTCGGCCGCCGCGCCGGCGGCCCGGTGATTTTCTCGGGCCCTTCGCGCTCGGCGATCGCCTTGTACTCCAGCTCCCGCTCGCCGGTGTAGATCTGCCGCGGCCGGGCGATTTTCTTCTCCGGGTCTTCCTGCATCTCCATCCACTGGGCGACCCAGCCGGCGGTGCGGGGGATCGCGAAGATGACCGTGAACATGTCGGTCGGGATGTCCATCGCCTCGTAGATGATCCCCGAGTAGAAGTCGACGTTCGGGTAGAGCTTGCGCTCCGTGAAGTACTCGTCGTCGAGCGCGTGTTTCTCCAGCTCGCGGGCAATCTCGACCAGCGGGTTGTACTCGGTCGCCTCGAAGACCTCGTCCAGATGCTGCTGGATGATCCGCGCCCGCGGGTCGTAGTTCTTGTAGACCCGGTGGCCGAACCCCATCAGTTTCTCCTCGCGCTGCTTCACTCGCTCGAGGAACTCGGGGATGTTGTCCGGCGACTCGATCCGTCGCAGCATCCGCAGCACCGCCTCGTTGGCGCCGCCGTGCAGCGGTCCGTAGAGCGCCGCCACCCCGGCCGCGACCGCCGAGTAGGGGTCGACGTCGGAGGAGCCGACCCCGCGTACCGCGTTCGTCGAGCAGTTCTGTTCGTGGTCGGCGTGGAGGATGAAGAGGACGTCGAGGACCTTGGTCAGCGCGTCCTTGGGGATGTGCCGGTCTTCGGTCTTCTTGAACATCATCGAGAGGAAGTTCTGGGCGTAGTTGAGCTCGTTGTCGGGATAGACGTAGGGGAGCCCCATGTTGTGCCGGTAGGAGAAGGCGGCGAGGGTCGGCACCTTGGCGATCAGCCGCACCGCGGCCATGTAGCGCTCTTCGGGGTCGCCGATCTGCTTCGCGTCCGGGTAGAAGGTCGAGAGGGCGCCGACGCCGGCGAGCAGCATCCCCATCGGGTGGGCGTCGTAGCGGAAGCCCTCGAAGAAGTGCTTGAGGTCCTCGTGGACGAAGGTGTGGTGGGTGATGTCGAAGACCCAGCGGTCGAGCTGTGCGGTCGTCGGCAGCTCGCCGAAGATCAGCAGGTAGGCGACCTCGAGGAAGGTCGATTTCTCGCAGAGCTGCTCGATCGAGTAGCCGCGGTGTTCGAGGACGCCGGCGGCGCCGTCGATGTAGGTGACCGAGGAGCGGCAGGAAGCGGTGTTGGTGAAGGCCGGGTCGTAGGACATCAGCCCGAATTCGTTTTCGTCGACTTTGATCTGGCGCAGGTCCATCGCCCGCACGGTGCCGTCGGAGATCGGCAGCTCGTAGCTCTTGCCGGTGCGGTTGTCGGTGACCGTCAGCGTCTCGTTGCCGGCGCCGTCTGAACTACCGGAGGCTTTGGCGACGTCGGCGGTCTGGTCCTGGGTCTGCTGCTCGGCGGCCATCGCCCCTCCTTCAAAGACTGGGTTCGTAGGAGGGTCGAAGTCTAGGGGGTGCGGACGCCCGGGCCCTCGAACTGGGTCATCCCGCGCAGGCGTTCGAAGCGCTCGTCGATCTCCTCGCGGGTCAGCCGCGCCACCCGCTCGGTCCCGAACTCCTCGACGTTGAAGGAGGCGAGCACGGTGCCGTAGCCCATCGCCCGCCGCAGCTCGGCGTCGCTGAGCTCGCCCTCGACGCTGTCGAGGTAGCCGAAGAAGCCGCCGGCGAAGCTGTCGCCGGCGCCGGTCGGGTCGCGCACGTCCTCGAGCGGGAAGCCCGGCAGGGCGAAGAAGCCCTCCTCGGTAAAGAGCGCGGCGCCGTACTCGCCCTGCTTGGCGATCACCGCCCGCGGCCCCATCGCCATCACCGCGCGGGCGGCGCGGGCGAGGTTGGACTCGCCGGTGAGCTGGCGGATCTCGGCGTCGTTGACGACGAGGCAGTCGACCTCGGCGATCGCCGCCGTCAGCGAGTCCTTGGCGGTTTCGATCCAGAGGTTCATCGAGTCGAGGCCGCTCAGTCGGGCCGCGGTGCACTGGGCGCGGACCTGACGCTGCAGGTCGGGCTGGATGTTGGCGAGGAAGAGGGTGTCGGCGTTCTGCGAGGCCTGCGAGAGCTTCGGCTCGAACTCGGCGAAAACGCCGAGCTGCGTGTCCTCGGTGTGGGCGACGTTGAGGTCGTACTCGTAGCGGCCGCGCCAGAAGAAGGACTGGCCGCCCTCGACCCGCTCGATGTCGTCGGTGACGACGCCGCGGGACTCGAGCACCGCGAACTGCTCGGCGCCGAAGTCCTCGCCGACCGGCCCGACCGGACGCACCTCGGTGAAGAAGCTGGCCGCCAGCGAGAAATGCGTGGCGGCGCCGCCGAGCATGCGTTCGCGCTCCCCGAACGGGGTCTTGACCGCGTCGAACGCGATTGATCCGACAACCGTGAGCGCCATTAGGCAGGCAGCGTAAATGACCGGCCGCCCAGCCCGCCCCTTCCCATCTCGTGGTTCCTTTTTCG
>JBQCEW010000071.1:0-5237 GCA_051959815.1 Solirubrobacterales bacterium | reverse complement strand
AAGAAGTTGATTGACGGACTACGATCCATCACTCAAGATTTCGAAAGAGGAGAACGTGGCTACCAGGGCTCAGCGCAGACAAGCGACTCAGAACCGCATCAAGGCGATGTCACATCCGCTTCGCGCGGAGGCGTTCAGGCTGATCCGCGAAAGTGGCCCGCTCAGCCCCAGGGAAGTCGCGCGGGAGCTGGAAGCCGACCTCAAAGACGTCAGTTACCACATCCGCAAACTCAGCGAGTTCGACTGTGTCGAGGAAGTCGCAAACCGGCAGGTGCGCGGTGCGGTCGAGCACTTCTACCGCGCCACCGAGCAGGCCACGGTCGACACCGAGGAGTGGGCCGAGCTCGCCGAGGTCGAGCCGCAGATGGCGGAGGTGCTGACCGACGAATCCATGCAGGGGATCGTCGACGACTACTCCGCCTCCCGGCGAGCGGCTGTCGTCGGGCTCGACGAGGAGTTCTGGATCTCCCGTACCCTGCCTCTCCTCGATCCTGAGGGCGTTCGCGAAGCGCTCGAGGCCTCTCAGGAGTACGAAAACGCGATGACGGAGATCACGGCCCGCAGCGCCAAGCGCCGCCAGAAGGAAGGCACCGAAGAGGTTCCGGCTGCCTCCTCGATCGTCTTCTTCAAGATGCCGAAGCGGCGTAAGCGCCAGCTCTAGCTGGAAAAAAATCCAGCGGTGGAGAGTTGACGCCGCCATGCCGGTTGAGTTTGACTGCTGGCGCATGGCGGCAGGGAAGAAACGCGACGATCACCGAGGCCTTCAGGAGGCGCTGCGACACCCCCTGCGCAGGGAGCTCCTAAAACTGGTCATCGAGCGCGGTGAGCTGAGCCCGATCCGCGCCGCGCGAGAGGTCGAAAAGCCGGTTTCGATCGTCAGCTACCACCTGCGGGAGTTGGCCAAAGAGGGAGCGGTGGCGCTCGAGGAGGCCGGCCCCGAGGAGGGCTCGCTGGAACAGGTCTACGCCCCCGTTGAGGGGATTCAGGGGATGGCGCATGTGAGAGAGGCGATCGACCCCTCCGCAGGGGAATCGACGAAGGTCGTCTACGACCGGTTCGCCTCCTTCTACGACGAGGCAAACGCTCAGAACGACTACGAGATGTGGGTGGGAGAAGTGCTGCTGCCCGCGCTGGAGAAGCACGGGCTGCAGAAGGGCTGGGCGCTCGACGTGGGATGCGGGACTGGCCGCGCCTTCGAGCCGCTGCTGGCCCGCGGCTGGCAAGTTGTCGGCTGCGACCTCTCCCCGGGAATGCTCGCCGAGGCGGCCCGGAAATTCGGCTCCGACGTCGAGCTGCTGGAGCTGGATGCCCGCGACCTGCCACCGCTCTCGCCGGGCGCCGGTCCTCCCGAGGAAGGCGCCTTCGATTTAGCCCTGCTGCTCAACGACGTCATCAACTACCTGACTGAGGTCAAAGACCTGGAGCGGCTTTTCAGCGGGGTCAGGCGGAACCTGAACCGCGACCACGGTCTCTTCGTCTTCGATGCGAACACGCTTGCGCTCTTCCAAGCCAACTTCGCCTCCGGCCTCACCGAGAAGATGAGCGAGGCGGGCTGGGAATGGCGCGGGCTGAGCGAGAAAGCCGAGCCCGGCGGCTTCTTCGAAGCGCAGGTCTCCGGGCGCGGGGCCGAGCCGCACGTGCACCGGCAACGCCACTGGCCGGTGGAGCAAATGACCGCGGCGCTGGGGGCTGCGGGTCTGCGCTGCCTCGCCGTACTTGGGCAGCGCGAGGAGGACGGCCGCGTCCTGCTCTCCGACGAACCGGACGAGGCGCGGGACTCGAAGGTCGTCTACATCGCCGCGGTCGCAGACGCGACTACGGCTTAGGCGGCACCTGCGGCTCGCCCAGCCCGTAGGTGTCGTAGGCGCCGAACTCGGCGAAGGTCTTGTGGGTAGGACCGTGGTAGTCGGAGGAGGCGGTGGGGACGAGGTCGAGCTCGGAGCAGAGCTCGAGGAGGTGTTCGGTCTGCTCCTTGCTGTGGGTCGGGTAGTAGGTCTCGACGCCGTCGGCCTTAAGTGAGCGGATCAGGTCGTCGACCTCGGTCGGCTCGGAGATGTCCCAGTAGGGGTGGGCGATGACGGCGACGCCGCCGGCTTCGCGGATCAGCTCGATCGCCTGCTCGGCGGTCGGCCAGCGGCGCGGGACGAAGGCCTTCGCCCCCGGCACCAGGTACTCCTCGAAGAAGGGCCCGAGGTCGCCGGTCGCACCCGCGGCGCGGGCGATGTGCGGTCGCCCGATCGAGAGCGCATCCCCCGCTTCGCGCACCGCGTCCTCGAGGTGGATGTCGAACCCGTGCTCCCGCAGCTTCTCGATGATCTCCCCGGCCCGCGTTACCCGCTCATGCTGAGCCCGCTCGCAAGCCGGAGCGATCTTCCCCACGTCGACCCAGTACCCGCAGACATGCAGATCTTCCGCGTACTCGTGCACGCAAGACATCTCTATCGCCGGCACCAGCTCGATCCCATGCTCCTCGGCGGCCGCCTGCGCCTCGCCCACCCCGGCGATCGCATCGTGGTCCGTCAGCGCCAGCGTCGTAACCCCCGCCTTCGCGGCTTCGGCGACCACGTTTGACGGCGCCAGTTGTCCGTCGGAGACAGTCGAATGGCTCTGCAGCTCGATCAGCATCGGCGGCAGACTAGCTGTCGAAGGCCCGGTAGAAGTTGTTCGGAACAATTAATTCGCCAGGAACCGGACAACTATAAATTGTGTTCGGTACATTTAAACAATGGCTCAACCGGACAAATCCTCGCAGTCGCGTCGAGGGCGGCCAACACGGGCAGATGTCTACAAGCGGCTGAAAGTTCAGATCGGCGAGCTTCGCGAGCGGTTGGGTGGGCTCCCTTCTCCAGACGAGGCGGAGGGGATCTGGCGCGGTATCTGGCTCGAGGAGGCCCATCATTCGACGGCAATCGAGGGCAATACCCTGGTCCTCAAGCAGGTCGAGCAGCTTCTCGACGAGGGACGGGCGGTCGGCAATAAAGAGCTGAGCGAATACCTCGAGGTGCGGGGCTACGCCGACGCAGCCGGGTGGGTCTTCGGGCAGGGGATCCATCCGGACGGCTGGAGCGGCGGCAAGCTGATCACCCTGTCCGAGGTCCGAGAGGTTCATTCGCTCGCGATGACCCCCGTCTGGGAGGTGGCGCCGCATCCGCAGGCAACCCGGAAGGAGCGCCCCGGCTCCTTCCGGGAGCACGACATCGAGCCATTTCCAGGGGGCATGCGTCCCCCCGACTGGACGCAAGTCCCGATCCTCATCCGCGACTGGGTCGGTGACGCCCAGGCTCTGCGCTCGGTTGAGGAGACAGAGCTCCCAGAGGCCCTCGCAAAGCTGCATGCGAGGTTCGAGCAGATCCACCCGTTTCTCGACGGCAACGGACGCGCCGGCCGGCTCGTCCTCAACCTCCTCTTGGTGCGCCTCGGGTACCCGCCGGCGATCATCTACAAAGGCAACCGAGCTCGTTACCTGGCTGCTCTTCGCCGGGCTGACCAAGAGGATTTCGGCCCCCTCGGCGAGTTCCTCGCACGGGCGATCTTGGACAACCTCTACAAGTTCGTTGTCCCTGCGATCGCCGGCCCGGCCCGGCTCGTGCCGCTCCCGGCATTGGCGACCGAGAAGCTCTCGGCGAATGCGCTGCGGGTGGCCGCGGTAAGGGGGAGACTGAAGGCAGCGAAGGCAGCAGACGGGACTTGGCGCAGCTCGACGGCCTGGGTGGAGGAGTACGAAGCGAGCCGCTACAAGCGGGAATAGGGCCTCGAACAGGGCGGCATGCACCTCTGCCGCCGTCCTAAATAGACTGCCGCCCCCGTGTTCGAGAAGGTCCTGATAGCCAACCGCGGCGAGATCGCCATCCGGGTCGCTCGCACCCTGAAGGAGATGGGCATCACCTCGGTAGCCGTCTACTCGGAGATCGACCGCGACGCCCCTCATGTGCGCGAGGCCGACGAGGCTTATCTGATCGGCCCCGCGATCCCGGCAGAGAGCTACCTGAACATCCCGAAGATCGTCGAGACCGCCAAGGAAGCAGGCGCCGAGGGGATCCACCCCGGCTACGGCTTCCTCGCCGAGAACGCCGAGATGGCGCGGGCCTGCGACGAGGCGGGGATCACCTGGATTGGACCGCCGCCGGAGGCGATCGAAGCGATGGGCTCGAAGACCCGGGCGCGCGAGATCATGGAGCAGGCCGGGGTGCCGATCGTCCCCGGCTCGACCGAGGTCGCCAAGGACCTCGACGAGGCGCGCAAGCAGGCCGACGAAGCCGGCTACCCGGTCGCCTGCAAGGCGGCGGGTGGCGGTGGCGGCAAGGGGTTCCGGGTGGCGATGACGCCCGACGATCTGCAGGAGGCCTTCGAGGGCTCGGCCCGCGAAGGCGAGAAGTTCTTCTCCGACCCGCGCGTCTACATCGAGCGCTACCTCGAGGACCCGCGCCACGTCGAGGTCCAGGTGCTGGCCGACGGGCACGGCAACGTGATCCACCTCGGCGAGCGCGACTGCTCGATTCAGCGCCGCCACCAGAAGGTGATCGAGGAGGCCCCCGGACCGCACGTCGACGAGGAGATGCGCGCGCGGATCGGCAAGATCGCCACCGACGCCGCCGCTGCCGTCGGCTACCGCGGGGCGGGGACGATCGAGGGGATGCAGGTCGGCGACGAGTACTTCTTCCTCGAGATGAACACCCGCGTCCAGGTCGAGCACTGCGTGACCGAGATGGTCACCGGCATCGACATCGTCCGCGAGCAGATCCTGGTCGCCGCCGGCGAGCCGCTCTCGATTTCCCAGGAGGACGTCGAGCTGAACGGGTGGTCGATCGAGTGCCGGATCAACGCCGAGGCGGCGCACAAGAAATTCGCCCCCGCTCCCGGCCCGATCGGCGACTCCTACCGCGAGCCCTCCGGCCCCGGCGTCCGCGTCGACTCCGGCGTCGAGGCCGGCTCCGAGGTGACGCCGATGTACGACCCGATGGTGGCCAAGCTGATCGTCTGGGACGTCGACCGCGAGAAGGCGACGCGGCGGATGCTGCGGGCGCTCGGCGAATACGACTCCGGCGGCCTCACCACCCTGATCTCCTTCCACGAAGCGATCCTCGCCACCGAGCAGTGGGCCAAGGGCGAGACCTGCCGCGACCTGATGGAGGACACGGAGTGGCTGAAATCGACGGCGCCCGAGCAGGTCGCCGCGCCGGAGCCCTCGGAGGAGGGCGCCGAGATCGTCGCCCGTGACTACAAGGTCGAGGTCTCGG
>JBQCEW010000070.1:0-8480 GCA_051959815.1 Solirubrobacterales bacterium | reverse complement strand
ACCTTGATGCCGCGCCCGCCGCTGCCGCCGCTGCTGCGCGCGAACCGCTCCTTCCGCGACTTTTGGACGGGCCAGACGATCTCCCTCTTCGGCGACCAGGTCTCGCTGGTCGCGGTTCCCCTGCTGGCGGCGCTGGAGCTCAACGCCGACGCCGCCCAGATGGGGTTCCTGACCGCCGCGGCCCTGGTGCCCAACCTGCTCTTCTCGCTCCACCTCGGTGCCTGGGCCGACCGCCGATCTCACCGTCGCGAGCTGCTGATGATCGCCGACATCGGCCGCGCCCTGCTGTTGCTGACGATTCCCGTGGCCTGGCTGCTGGGGCTCCTCACGCTGACCCAGCTCTACCTCGTCTCCTTCCTCGGCGGCTCCCTCAGCGTCCTCTTCAGCGTCGCCTACGACGTCGTCTTCGTCTCCCTGGTCGAGCGCGACCGCTACATCGAAGGGAACTCGCTGATCCACGGCAGCCGCGCCGCCTCTTTCGTCGGCGGCGCCAGCATCGGCGGCCTCCTCGTCCAATGGTTCACGGCGCCGTTCGCGCTGCTCCTCGACGCCTGCTCCTACATCGCCTCGGCCTTCTTCGTCGGCCGCACTGCCGGGATCGAGGCGCCGCCGGCCCAACCCGAACCGTCTGCCGCGGGGCTTGCCGCCGGGGGCCGGTTCATCGCCCGCACACCGCTGATCCGCGCGGCGCTGATGGCGACCGCCACCCTCAACCTCTTCAACACCGCCTTCTACGCGCTGCTCGTCCTCTATGCGACCAAGTCGCTGGGCATGAGTCCGGGAGCGATAGGGATCGCGCTGGGAATCGGCGGCATCGGCTCGCTGCTCGGGGCGTTGATGACGCGGCGGCTGAGCGGCCGGCACGGACTCGGCAAGACGCTGGTGATCGCTTTCCTGCTGACGCCGGCGCCGCTGCTGCTGATCCCGCTGGCGGCTGGGGTGTCCCTGCCGGCGACGGGCATGGTCGCCGCCGCCGAGTTCCTCAACGGCATCGGGGTGATGATCCTCGACGTCGGGCTCGGCGCCCTCTACGCGGCCACGGTTCCCGACCAGTTGCGGGCACGCGTCTCCGGCGCCTTCCTGCTCGTCAACTACGGCGTCCGTCCGGTCGGGGCGCTCGCCGGCGGGTTGCTGGCGGCGGTGATCGGGCTGCAGACGACGATGTGGATCGCCGCGATCGGCGCCCTCGGCGGCGTGCTCTGGCTGCTCCCCTCGCCGATGCCGCGCCTGCGCGAGCTGCCGCAAGCGGCCGCCCCCGAACACTGATGGAGTTCGCCGCCCCGCGGTCGTAGGATTTCGGCATGGGCGAGTTCCGCTACGAGGGGCACCGGATCTCCTACGACGTCTACGGGGAGGGAGAGCGGTTGCTGGTGCTCGTGCACGGGCTCCTGATGAACCGCCACATGTTCGACCGCCTGGGCCCGGAGCTAGCCGAGCGCGGCAACCGGGTCGTCACCGTCGACATGCTCGGACACGGGCGCTCGGACCGGCCGGAGGACCTGCGGCTCTACTCGATGCCGCTCTTCTCCCGCCAGGTGGTGGCGCTGCTCGACCACCTCGGCGAGGAGAGCGCCGTCGTCGGCGGCACCTCGCTCGGCGCCAACATCGCCCTCGAGCTTGCGGTCCACTACCCGGAGCGGGCGCGGGCGCTGTTCATCGAGATGCCGGTCCTCGACAACGCCCTCTCCGCCGTCGCCGGTTTCTTCGCGCCGGTGCTGCTCGGCCTCAAGTTCGGCCGACCCGTCTTCGAGGGCGTCTCCGTCTTCACCCGCGCGATCCCGCGCACGTTCTATCTCGCCGACATCGCGCTCGACTTCGTGCGACAGCGCCCCGGCCCCTCGCAGGCGGTGCTGGAGGGGCTGCTGCTAGGGGAGACGGCGCCGCACCGCGAGCAGCGGGTCAACATTGACCACGAGACGCTGGTCGTCGGCCATCCGCGCGACCCGCTTCACCCCTTCAGCGACTCCGGGATGCTGCTCGAAGAGCTGCCGAACGCGCGCCTGATCGAAGCGAACTCGATCCTCGAGTGGCAGCTCAGCCCCGAGCGGCTCACCGGCGAGCTCGCCGCTTTCCTCGACGAGATTTGGGCGCCGAAGCTGCGCGCGGTGGCGAGCGGCTGAGCCCGCTGTCACACTTCCTGGCTGGTGAGCCAGGTTTCAGGCGACAAGCGGGTCGAACGCGAGGCCGAGTTCTCGACGATCTCCGGCCACCCGATCGAGCCGCTCTACACGGAGGCGGACCAGGCGCCGGACCTGGAGGAGCGGGTCGGCCGGCCCGGCTCCTACCCGTTCACCCGCGGGCCGTACGAGTCGATGTACCGGGGGAGGCTGTGGACGATGCGCCAGTTCGCCGGCTTCGGCACGGTCGAGGAGACCAACGAGCGCTTCCACTACCTGCTCGACCACGGACAGACGGGGCTCTCCACCGCCTTCGACATGCCCACCCTGATGGGCTACGACTCCGACCACGCGCGGAGCCTCGGCGAGGTCGGCCGCGAGGGCGTCGCCGTCGACACTCTCGCCGACATGGAGCGGCTGTTCGAGGGAATCCCGCTCGGCGGCGTCACCACCTCGATGACGATCAACGCGCCGGCGGCGATCCTGCTCGCCTTCTACGTCCTGGTCGGGGAGAAGCAGGGCGTGCCGGCGGAGCAGCTCGGCGGCACGATCCAGACCGACATCCTCAAGGAGTACATCGCCCAGAAGGAGTGGTGCTTCCCGATCGAGCCGGCGATACGGCTGGTCACCGACATGATCGAGTGGTGCACGGAGAAGATGCCGCGTTGGCACCCGGTCTCGATCTCCGGCTACCACATCCGCGAGGCCGGTTCGACCGCCCAGCAGGAGCTCGCCTTCACGCTGAAGGACGGCTTCACCTACGTCGAGCGGGCGATCGAGCGCGGGCTCGACGTCGACGACTTCGCCCCCCGGCTCTCCTTCTTCTTCAACAGCCACATCGATTTCTTCGAGGAGATCGCCAAGTACCGGGCGGCGCGCCGGATCTGGGCGCGGGAGATGCGCGAGACCTACGGTGCGACCAGGGAGGAGTCGATGCGGCTGCGCTTCCACACGCAGACCGCCGGCGTCAGCCTGACCGCCCAGCAGCCGCTCAACAACATCGTCCGCACGGCGCTGGAGGCGCTGGCGGCGGTGATGGGCGGGACCCAGTCCCTACACACGAACTCCTTCGACGAGGCGCTGGCGCTGCCGACCGAGGAGGCGGTGCGGGTCGCGCTGCGCACGCAGCAGATCATCGCCACCGAGACCGGCGTCGCCAACACCGCCGACCCGCTCGGCGGCTCCTGGTTCGTCGAGAAGCTGACCGACGAGCTCGAGCGCGCGGCGTATGAGTACTTCGCCCGGATCGACGAGTTGGGGGGGATGGTGGAGGCGATCCGCCGCAACTTCCCCCAGCGCGAGATCGCCGAGTCCTCCTTCCGGTACCAGCAGGAGCTGAACGAACGGCGCCGGATCGTCGTCGGCGTCAACGACTTCGTCCAGGACGACGAAGAGGAGACGCCGATCCTGAAAATCGACCCGGCGCTGGAACGCAAGCAGGTCGAGCGCCTGGCGGCGACCAAGGCCGCCCGCGACGGCGCCGCCGTCGAGTCCGCTCTCGCCGAGCTGAAGCGCGTCGCCGCCGGCGAAGGCAACTTGATGCCGCCGATCGTCGAGGCAGCCCGCGCCCAGGCCACCGAGGGCGAGATGATCGCGGCGATGCAGGCAGTATTCGGGACCTACACCGAGTCACCGGTCTTCTAAGTCTCCGCATGGCGCGAGGGGCTGGTAAGGGCGATTCTTCGGGCCGCGAAATAACCGATCCGACGAGAAGAGGGGTTTACAATTCCTCACATGGAAACCCCAGCCGAATACTTCAGCAAGAACAAGGCCAGTCATCAGCAGGCCCTGAAGATGCTTGGCCACCCGGTTTCCCAAGCATCGAAGAACTCAAAGAGCTCAACCGGAAAATCCACGACGACGCGGGTTCGCCAGAGCGCTTCAAGCTCGACCAGCCTTCACCGCTAGAGAGCAGCCTGGAACGGGCCCGCGCCGCCTACGTAGATACGCCTGATGGCGTATCTAGGCCGCCGCTCTGCTCGCGCACGGGATTGCGCAGGCGCAAGCGTTCGTGGACGGAAACCGGCGGACAGCCTACTTCGCCACCCTCTCGTTTCTGGACGCCAACGGCTATGGCCATCTGAGTCCGAAAGCGGGAGACGATCACTCCTTGGCGCGCTATCTCAACCAAGTAGTGGAAGATCAAGCTGACCCCGAGAAGTTTGCAAAGTTGTTCTCGCGGCGTCTAGCCCGGACACGAAAGGAAACGAATTGAGCGTCGACACCGTCACCTCCGCCTACGAGATTCCGCAGGAGGCGCTTGACCTGCGGGACATGGTCCGCCGGTTGGCGCGGGAGAAGATCGCGCCGCGGGCCGGTGATATCGACCGCAAGAGCGAATACCCGTGGGACGTGCGCGAGCTGTTGGCTTCGCACGACGTGCTCGGGTTGCCTTTCGACTCCGCCTACGGCGGCACCGGGACCGGGACGCTGGTCCTGCAGATGGCGGTCGAGGAGATCGCCAAGGCTTGTGCCTCCTCGGCGCTGATCCTGATGGTGCAGGAGTTGGGGACGCTGCCGATCCAGCTCTTCGGCAGCGAGGAGCAGAAACAGAGGTGGTTGCCGAAGTGCGCCAGCGGCGAGTGGTCGCCGGCCTTTGCGCTGTCGGAGCCGGAGGCGGGCTCGGACCCGGCCTCGATGCGGACCAGCGCCGTCCGCGACGGCGAGGAGTGGGTGATCAACGGCCAGAAGAGCTGGATCACCAACGCCACCGTCGCCGACTTCTACGTCGTCTTCGCCACCACCGATCGCGAGAACCGCCGCACCAGCGCCTTCGTCGTCGAGAAGGACACGCCCGGCTTCGACCCCGGCCAGCTCGAGCACAAGCTCGGGATCAAGGGGTCGCCGACCGGCTCGCCGAGCTTCGCCGACGTCCGCGTCCCGGACGAGAACCTGATCGGCGGCGAGGGCAACGGCCTCCGCGTCGCCCTCGGCACGCTCGAGCGCACCCGCCTCGGTGCCGGCGCGCAGGCGGTCGGGATCGCCCAGGGGGCGACCGACTACGCCAACGCCTATGCGAAGGAGCGCGTCGCCTTCGGCAAGCCGATCAACCAGCTCCAGGCGATCCAGTTCAAGCTCGCCGACATGGAGGCCGGCACCGCCGCCGCCCGCGAGCTCCTCTACAAAGCCTGTTCGATGGCCGATCGCCCCGAGGGCCCCGCCGATCTCGGCAAGTGGACCTCGATGGCGAAGCTGATCGCCTCCGACAACGCGATGAAGGTCACGGTCGAGGCGATCCAGGTCCTCGGCGGCTACGGCTACGTCAACGAGTACCCGGTCGAGCGGATGATGCGCGACGCCAAGATCACCCAGATTTACGAGGGCACGAACGAGATTCAGCGCGTCGTGATTGCCCGGGCGATGGCCTAGCTAACTTGGTCAGACTCGATTGGACAGCCTCTCCTTTATGAAAAGTCCTGTCACTCCCATAATATAGGGACAACATCCAGTCGTACCGAAATAGATAGGTGTGTGCTCCTTGTGTCCACCGTGCAAGTTCAGATAGGTGGGATGGCTGCGAAGACGCTGGCCGCGGCTCCCGATCCCGAACCCTCGAGGCTGAACCTGCTGGTACCGCGAGCGGTCCGCTTCTATTTGTCCGAGCGCGGCAGCGATCACATCGGGTGGAAGTACCCCTCCTTCTTGCCGCGCAACACGCGTCCCGATAGCGCCTACGAGCTGGCACTGGATCGGGGGCTCTGGGATGAGCTGGAGACGGAGGCCGAGAGCCAGGGAGTGGCGGCCGCGGACCTTCTCCAACACGCGGCCTTCTACTACAGCGCCGCTCGCGACGAAGGACGCCTGACCCAGCGAATCGCCGAAGAGCTGAGCAGGGAAAAGATAACGAGCGTAGAAAAAGAAACCGGCTGATCAGGACGCGATCACGGGAGCCGCGCCGAGTTTCTGCAACTCGCCCTGAAGGCTGAGGCGCCCGCGATGGTGCAGCCCGTGGACCGAGCTTTCCGTCTTGCCGAGCACCGAGGCGATCTCGAGGGGAGAGAGGCCGATGATGTGGCGGAGGATGAGGACGTCCCGCTGTTCGTCCGGCAGGCCCTCGAGCGCCCGCCGCAGGTCTGCGCCCCGTTCGCGGCCGATCCGTGCCCGTTCGTCGTCTTCGACTCGCACTTCGTCGGTCGGGGTGGTGCGGCGGGCGCGCAGGTAGTCGAGCGCTGCATTGCGCGCCACGCGCAGGATCCAAGCCGCAAATGGGACCTCGCGCGGCTCGTACTTGCCGATCACCGACATCAGCTTCATGAAGACGTTCTGGGTGATGTCCTCGGCCTCGTAGTCGTCCTGAACCAGCTTGCGGATGTAGCGGAGCACGTCCGGGGAGTAGCGGACGTAGAGGAAATGCAGCGCTTCGGAATCGCCCTGCTTGGCGCGCGCCACGGCTTCCCTGACGAGCGAGCTGTCGCCCCCCGGGCCAGATGCTTCCGTCAATTTGGCCCGCTCACTTCTCGACTCGAGCCCGTTCATCTCCTGCTTCCTCTCGCCGGCTTCCTAGGCCGGATTTCTCTCCCAAATTCCCCAACTTTCCTGCACGGAATGATGTCGGGGCGTTGTGTGCCGAAGATATCTAGTGGCTATCCGTCCAGAAGTCAACCCAAAAATTCGTCCAAATCTCCTTCTCGAACTAAAGGTCACTCAGTCCTATGCTCGGCAGGAGTGGTTCGAAAACCGCGAAAAGGAAGAGGGATGAGGGTCGCACTAGGAGAATTCGCTTGCTTTTGCGTCGCCAACCGATTTGGCGCCGACCTCGCCTTCGGCATCCAGTCGGCGACCCGGTACTACAGCCGCAAGCTCGCTTCTCCGGCTGATTCAGGACCTCGGCTGCGCCTGCCGCGACGACCGGAGAACCCTTTCGTCGAGCTCGAGGTGCCGATCGACGCCGAGGTCAGGGACCGACTCGAACGAGAGGCGCAAGTTCGCTCGGTCGACATCCAGCAACTCCTCAACCACGCCGTTTTCGTCTACTTCGCCGATCTCGATCGCGCCTTCTGAGGTTTTTTTCACCCTCGTGAAAGAAGCGTGCGGATGCCGCCGTTGCAGGGGGTGATGCTGCGCAAGGGACTTACCTCGCTGCTGGGCGCTGCCCTCCTCTCGCTTCTTGTCGCGGCGAGTGCGCAGGCGAGCAATCCGATCGAAGGGGTGTGGTCCTTCAACGGCGGCAAGGTCGCGGTCGAGGCCGTCGGCGACGGCAGCTTCCGCGGGGTCGTGGTCGAACCGACCACCTTCAGCGAATGCGCCCACCCGGTGGGGGAGGAAGTCTGGACCCAGATGCACCAGCAGCCGGACGGCTCCTACTGGGGGCTGCACCTGTGGTACTTCGAAAAATCCTGCACGCCCAACCCGGAACGGGGGCTGACCGCCTGGCGGGTGCTGACCGCGGCCGATGGTTCAAAGAGCCTTGAGGTCTGCTTCAGCGAACCGGGCAGCAAGTCGCAGCCGAAGATCCCGCCCAGCGGTGCCGCCAGCGGATCCACCTACGGCTGCAGCACGTCGGCCCGGATTGCGCCGCTGACCCAGGTCAAGCCGACCGACGCCCCGGAATACATCCTGCTGCCGGGAAACGGGCTCTGCCTGACGCGACCGAAGTTGCGAATCAGGCTCCGCAACCCTTCCGGCGATCCGATCGTCAGCGCCAGGGTGCAGTTGCAGAGCGGCAAAATCCGCCGTCGCGCGAAGCTGATCTCCAAGAGCAACGGTCTCCTCGCCGTCCTCAATCTGCGCGGATTGACGAAGCCAAGGTTCACGGTCCGCGCTCACATCACCACCGCGCTCGGCAACACCTTGAAGCGCAAGCGGACCTATCGGCTCTGCGGGCCGAGGCGGGTGCACAAGCACCGAGCTCATCGGCGTCCTTACTAATTAATTCTGCGCAAGAAGTCTCGCTCGTTCGCAGTTAACCAGGCATGGGGATCGACTACACCGCCTTCGGTCTGAGCTTGCGGTCGAGCTTCCCGCTGCCGTGCCTCGCGCCGGCGGCGGCCGCGCTGCCGGCGCTGGAGCTCGACCTCGTCGCTGGCGAGGAGCTGGAGCGGCGGTGGAGCGGCGCCGCCTCCCCCTCGGCCTGGCGGGGGCGGTTGCGCGATGGCGCCGAGCTGAGCATCGCCTGGGGTCGCGACGGCGACCTGCTCTTCGGCTACGGCTCCGACGCGCGCTATCTGCTCGAGCCCGGCGGGGAGAGGATGCTCTGTGCCGCCACCCGGATCGAATCGCTGGGCTGGCAGCGGGTCCTGCTCAGCAGGGTTCTGCCGGTGGTGGCGATCGCCCGTGGCTACGAGGCGCTGCACGCGGCCGCGGTCGAGACGCCGACCGGCGTGGTGGCGATCGCCGGCGCCAGCGGCGCCGGCAAGTCGACGC
>JBQCEW010000069.1:0-2982 GCA_051959815.1 Solirubrobacterales bacterium | reverse complement strand
AGCGTCGTCGCCGGCGCCAACCCGGAGATGGCGGCGCGGCTCGAACAGATCCGCCGCAAGAGCCCCCTCGATCCGGCCGGCGAGCACCCGGTGGCGCAGGTGCTGCGGCTCAACCAGCCGATGATCTGGCGCGACCTGAAGGCGCCCGAGGTGGTCGACAAGGTCTCGCAGAACAGCGATCACCTGCAGTTGATGCAAGAAGCCGGCTACAACTCCGCCGCGGTGGTGCCGCTGGTGGCACGCGGCCGCGTCCTCGGCGGTCTCTCCTTCCTCCACGCCCACGGCGACCTGCGCTACGACTCCGGCGACCTCGACTTCCTCTCCGAGCTCGGCGAACGGGCGGCGCTCGCCCTCGACAACGCCCGCCTCTACCGCGAGCGTGACCGGGTTGCGAAGAGCCTGCAGCGAGGTCTGCGGCCGCCGCGGCCTGCGGAGGTGCCGGGGCTCGAGATCTCGGTCGTCTTCGAGGCCGCCGGCGAGGGGATCGAAGTTGGCGGCGATCTCTACGACGTGCTGCCGACCGAGGATGGCTGCTGGGTCCTCGTCGGCGACGTCGCCGGCAAGGGCAGCACCGCCGCCAGCGTCTCGGTCGCCGTGCGCCACTCGGTGCGCGGCCTCACCCGCGAGATCTCCGAGCCCGACGAGGTGCTGCGGCGGGTGAACGAACTCCTGCTCGCCGGCGAGACCCTCAACGACTTCGCCACGGTGATGCTGGCGCGGCTGCAGCGCGAGGGCGACGGCTGGCACATCTCGCTTGCCTCGGCGGGCCACCCTCCCGCCGTCCTCGCCAGCTCGGAGGGGGCGGAGCTGCTCGGCGGCGGGTCGGTGCTGGGTGCGTGGCAGGAGGCCAACGTCGAGCGCCACGAGCAGGCGCTGGGCCCGACCGAGACCCTCACCCTCTGCACCGACGGGTGGCTCGAGGCGGGACCGGTCGCCTCGCACCAGGGCCCGGAGGCTTTCGCCGAGATGACTCAGGCTCTGGCGGGCCTGGAGCTCGAGGAGCTGACCGAGCGCCTGCGCGCCGACGCGGTCGGCCGTAGCGCCGGAACGCTGCGTGACGACCTCGTCGTGCTTGCCGTCCGCCCCCGGGCAACCCCGGGCAGCGCCGAGGCGGCCCAGGAGCTAGCGGTCGGAGCTACCTAGCGGCTTTCGCGCGCGTTTTTTTCGCGCGCGGCCGCCGTTTGGCGGCGGTTTTCCTCGCCGAGCTTTTTTTCACCCCGCCGGTTTTTTTCGCCGTCGTTTTCGTGCCCGTTTTTTTGGCTCGGGCCGCGGCTGGTTTTTTGGCGGCTGATTTTTTCGCCGCTTTTTTGGCGGCTTTCGGTTTGCGCGCCGGGGTGGCGGCACGACGCAGCGAGGCCGGGATGTCCTCCCGCACGACCGCGTTCGTCAACTGTTTGATCTGACCCTGGAGGAACTGCGCCATCCGTTCCTCCTCGCGCCGAATCGCTTTCGCGAGTTTGGCCGTCTCCGAGTCGCGGACTTTTTCGGCCAGAGTCTCGATCGCGAGGTAGGTGGCGATCTCCTCGTGCTCGTTGAAGTACTCCGTCTTGGCGTTCTTCAGCATTTTCTCCATCTCGCCGCTGCCACGGATCGCATGCAGCGGGCCCTTCGCCGCGGCCTGGAGTTTGCCGACGGTGCTCTGCAGCGTCTGCCCGCCGCCACCGAGTTTCTTGATCCGGCGCTCGACCTGTTTGGCGTGGGATTTGGTCTCTTTCAGGTGCTGTTGAAGCCGTTTTTTGTACGGGCCTTTGGCCGTCATCGCGATGTGGGCCTGCAGGGCGGCCTCCAGTTCGCGCTCCTTGCCATAGGCCTCGCTCAGGTACTGGACCAGCTTCGCGTCGCGCTCATTGATGTCGGCCATCGCGAATGCGCCTCCTCCTTCTCATCTGGTTGACGGGAATTGCCTACCCAGCGCTATTAGCGTGAAACTGGGCGCGAGCAGGGTAATGACTTCGCGTGCGGATGCTCGCCCGACTCATCGTCGCCCTCCGGTTCCTGATCGTGCCGGCGTGGATCGCGGGCGCGATCTGGGTGAGCCTGAGCCTCCCTTCGGTCTTCGCCTCCGAAACGAACGAGCTGGGGAGCCTGCTGCCGCGCAACTCGGCGGCGATCAAGGTCGAAGAAAAGGCGATCGAAGTCTTCGGCTTGCCGGTGCTGAGCCGGACGATGGTGGTCGCGCACGAACCCGACGGCTTCTCGACGAAGCAGGGCGAAGCGGCGGCGCGGTTCATTCGCGAAGTCGACGAAAGGCCGGAAGGCTCGGCGCGGCTGCGCGCGGTGCCGCTGCTCGACGCGCCTGGGCTGCTCGAATCGAAACGGCTCGGCTCGACGCTCGTCGCCTACCTCTACATCGACCCGGCCCTGAGCGAAAGGGAACAGGCGGAAACGGTCGACCGCTTCGCCGGCGAACTGCAGGAAGCGACCGGGGCGGAAACCGTCCACGTCACCGGCGCCGTTCCGGCCAGCCGCGCCGAAACCAACATCGCCAACGACGACCTGCTCTGGGTCGAGCTGGCGACGGTCGTTCTTGTCGTCACGATCCTCGCGCTCTACTTCCGCTCGCCCGGAATTCCCCTGCTCGGGCTGGGGACGGTGGCGATCGCCTACCAGTTCACCGACCACCTGCTCGGCTGGGCTAGCGAGCGCTACTCGATCTCGATCCCGCGCGAGGTGGACCCGGTGATCATCGCCCTGCTGTTCGGCATCCTCACCGACTACCTCGTCTTCTTCGCCTCCGACTACCGGCGCCACCTGCAGGAAGGGTTCAGCTCCTGCAACGCGGTGCGGGAGGTGACGACCGAACTGCTGCCGGTGATCCTGACGGCGGCCCTGATGATCGCCGGCGCAACGCTGACGCTGCTGCTCTCCGGCGTTCGCTTCCTCTCCGCCTTCGGGCCGGGGATGGCGGTGGCGGTGGTCGTCGGCGCCGCGGTCGCGCTGACCTTTCTCCCGGCGATGCTGGCGATCTTCGGCCGCATCCTG
>JBQCEW010000068.1:0-4794 GCA_051959815.1 Solirubrobacterales bacterium | reverse complement strand
CCCCCCCCCCCCCCCCCCCCCCCCCGGGGCGGGTTGGGTTACCCCTCCCCCCTTCCAACGCCCAGTAGCTTTCCGCGCGTGCACGCCACGGGCATCGTTAAGCGCTTCGGCGAGCGGGAAGCGTTGCGGGGGGTCAGCTTCGCCGCTGAGCCCGGGGAGCAAGTAGCGGTCATCGGGCCCAACGGCGCCGGGAAGACGACGTTGCTTTCGATCCTGGCGGGGATCTCGAAGCCCGACGCCGGCGAGGTCAGTTCGACGAACGGCGAGGTTGGGTGGGTGCCGCAGCAGGGGGCGCTCTACCGGCGGCTGACGGTCGAGGAGAACCTGCTGCTGTTCGCGCGGCTGGAGGGACACGAGGACCCGCGCGGCTCGGTGGCGGAGATGCTCGAGCTGACCGGGCTCGGCGAGCGCCGCGGCGATATCGTCGCCCGCCTCTCCGGCGGCAACCAGCAGCGGATCAACATCGCGATCGGGCTGCTCTCGCGCCCCGCCGTGCTGCTGCTCGACGAGCCCAGCGTCGGCCTCGACCCGCGCCAGCGCTCGCGTCTCTGGGAGTTCGTCTCCGGCCTCGCCGAGCGCGGCACCACCGTCATCTTCTCCACCCACGACATCCAGGAGGCCGAGCGCTACGGCGGCCGCCTGCTCGTCCTCGCCGACGGCGAGGCGCTCTTCGACGGCCCGCCCGAGGGGCTGCGCGAGGCGGTGCGGCGCGAGGCGCCGGAGGCCGCCGACCGCGACTTCGAGACCGCCTTCGTCGCCTACCTGCACCACCGGGGGCACTGATGCGCGGCGTCCGCTGGCTGCTGCTGAAGGACCTGCAGATCCTGCGCCGCTCGCCGCTGCAGGCGGTGCTGCTGGTCGTCTACCCGATCCTGATCGCGGTCCTGGTCGGCTTCGCGATCTCGCGCGGGCCGGAAAAGCCGCGCGTCGCCTTCTTGAACGAAGTACCGGCGGGGACGCGGATCACCGTCGGCGGCGCCCAGCTCCCGCAGGCCAACGTGAAAGGGCGGATCTGCCGGCGGGTCGAATGCGTCTTCGTCTCCGATCGCAAGGAGGCGGAAGCGAAGGTGAAGTCGGGGGACGTGCTGGCGGCGCTGATCCTCCCCGCCAACCTCGTCGACAAGATCAACTCGCTCTCGACGCTGACCCCGGGCGTGCCGGAAGTCGAAGTCCTCGTCAACGAGGAAAACGCGGTCAAGGCGGAACTCGTCGACGACCGGATCGCGACGCTGCTGGCACAGGCGAACCTGGCGATCGCGCGGCGGATCGGCAGCGAAGGCGGTCACTACCTCGACCTGATCGTCAACGGTGGCGAGTTCAAAGCGCTCGGCGGCAGCTTTCACATCCTCGGGCTGCGGACGAGCGCCCGGATTCTCGAAGCGGTGACGCCGGCGTTGCCGAAATCGCTGCAGCCTTCGCTGAAAGAAGTCACCAAATTCGCCACCCAGGCGCGGGACAACCTCGATGTGGCCAAGCCGCTGATCGACCGCTTGGCGCAGCCGATCGCGGTCGACAAGGTCGTTGTCGGGGGCAAGAGCCCGCCGCTGGAAATCTTCGCGATCGGAGTCGCGGCGACCTTCACCCTCGCCTTCGTCGTCGTCCTCCTCGTCGCCGGGTCGCTGGCGCTGGAGCGCGAGGAGAACGCCTTCCCACGGCTGACGCGTGGCCTCGTCTCGATCAACGGCCTGCTCGGGGAGAAGGTCCTGCTCGGGGTCGTCGTCGGCCTGGTGGTGACGCTGCTGATGCTGGCGGGTCTGGCGATCTTCGTCCCGCTCGAATGGAGCCGGTTCGGGCTCTGGCTGCTGGCGATCCTTGTCAGCGGAGCGGCACTCGGGGCGGCCGGAGCGGCACTCGGGGCGGCGGCGCGCGAGGTGCGCGCGGTCTCCCTGCTCGCATTCATGGTGACCCTGCCCGTCGCCTTCCTCTCCCTCGTCCCTTCCGGCGCGGTCAGCTCGACCGTCTTCGACGCGATCCGCTACTTCACCGCCCTCTTCCCCTTCAAGCCGGCGCTGCAGGCGATCACCGCCGCGCTCGACGAGACCGGCCCGGGGATGGCCGGTCCCCTCCTGCACCTGGCGATCCTCTTCGCCGCCTACGCATTTGTCGCGCGGCTGGCTCTGCGGCGATTCTCAAGGGTCTGATCTGCCGGATCGACCCCCTGGCTCGATTGCGCAGATAGGGTCAGCGAAGAATGCGAGTTCTTTTCATCGGCGACGTGGTCGGGAGCCCCGGGCGCCAGGGGCTGCGGGAGACGATGCCGCAGCTTCGCGAGCGCTACGCGCCCGACCTGGTGATCGTCAACGGCGAGAACTCGGCCGGCGGTGTCGGCATCACCGAGCGCACCGCCAACGACCTCTTCGGCGCCGGGGCAGATGTGATCACCAGCGGCAACCACGTCTACCGCCATCGCGAGGCCTACGACTTCCTCGAACGCGAGGAGCGGGTGATCCGCCCTGGCAACTATCCCCAGGGGAACCCCGGCCGCGGCCACACCATCGTCGAGGCGGCGGGGATGCGCGTCCGCGTGATCAACCTCAGTGGCGGCGTCGGCCTCCGCGTCGCCCGCTCCCCCTTCGACACCGTCGACTCGATCCTCAGCCACCACGACGCCGACGCGACGATCGTCGACTTCCACGCCGAAGTGTCCAGCGAGAAGGTCGCGATGGGCTGGCACCTCGACGGCCGCGTCGCCGCCGTCTTCGGCACCCACACCCACGTCCCAACCGCAGACGGCCGCGTCCTCCCCGGCGGCACCGCCTTCATCTCCGACGTCGGCATGACCGGCTCGCGCACCAGCATCCTCGGGGTTAAACCAGAGCAAGCACTCCGCGCGCTGATCACCCAGATGCCCACCCGGTTCGAAACCGCCGAGGAGGACGTCTGGATCATGGGCGCCGTGGTCGACGTCAACCAGCAGGGGTTGGCTGACTCGTTCGAGCAGGTGATGGTTCCGGCCGAGGTTCGTAGCGCTTGAGGTTGGGGAGGGGATACCCCCTCTTCACTCAACTTGCTCGGGTGAGGTGTATTCGGCAGTCCTAGATTTGCCATGACCGAGAAGTACAAGCCGTTCAGAGGGGGTATCCCCTCCCTTCTCGACAGCGGCAAGCGACACTAAGAGCAGTGGGAAGAACCAGACGATGTAGAGGTAGAACCAGTGGTGGAGGGTCAGCTGGAGCAAGATCAGCAGCGCCGCTGAAAGAGCGGCAAGCTGGACGAGGGACTTCCGTTTGGGGATAGCTGCGAAGAGGAGAGCCAGGACGCCCGTCGCTACGAGCAAGGCAATGCGGATCGGCTCCAGGGATGGAACCTGCCCCCAGATGCTGAAGGGCGAGGAGCGGTCGGCTTGGGCGCCAATGGTGCGGTCGTAGAACGTCTTCAGACCCGGATCGATCGCCGGCCAGGTCATCACCACAACCGTCACCACAGCAAACCCGACGAGGAACAGGAGCCATTGCCGCCGTCCTCCCGCGGGTGGCGCGGTAGGGGGGACCCCCTCCTGCGCAGTTGCAGGAGGGGGTGGGTCCCCTGCCGTGACAGGACCCGCCGGCCGATACGTCATGAACATCGGCGTCAGCGGCAGCGCGACGAACTTGGCCCAGGTCGCGGCCGCGAGGGTCGCTCCCCGGGCGAGCGGTCTTGCAGCCAGCAGCAGCGTCACCACAAGCAGCGCTGCCACCAACGTGTCGTTCGAATTCGACTCGAGGACGTAGGCGGTATAGGGGTAGGCGGCCCAGCCGAAGGCGAGGGTGGCGCCGAGGCGTTCGCCCTCCGGTCCGGGGCGGATTTGGAAGCCGAACACGAGCAGGAGGGCAAAGACGAGGGAGTCGAAGACGATCGAGGCGGCGTGGGCGGCGGGGAGGTCATCCCAGTGCCCGGTCCAGGGCCAGATTCGCTCGAAGGGGACGTAGGCGAGGTAGTTGACGGGGCCGTAGGTGTCGCCGGAGGAGATGTCGTTCGGGAAGTTGTCGTAGATCGGTTCGCCATGGGCGATGCGGTCGGCGCCGACGACGCCCGCGTAGCCGACGTCGATCGCGCCGGAGTCGGCGATGTTGAGCCCGACCCGGAACCCCATCAGGAACAGCGCCGCGACGACCATCCACATCACCGGCCAGACCGGCCGCAGCCCCTCTCCCCTCCCCCGCAACCCGATCCAGAGGCTGCGCCCGAGCAGGTAGAGGAGCACCGGGTAGACGAGCGGAACCGAGACACCGATTTCGGCGCGGTTGAAGAAGTAGTGCGAGACGCCGAAGCCGAGCAGGACGAGCAGGTCCAGGTTGGCGACGCGCCAGAGCCGCCGCCAGTCGACCAGGCCGAGCAGGAAGATCGCGCAGAGCGGCAGGAAGACGTAAGGCGCGTTCAGCTTGTGGCCGAAGGCACCGGAGTAGCCGCGCGCCATCTTCCAGGCGACCTGATAGCCCGTCCACGACTCGAGCACCTTGCCGCTGTGGCGGTCGACGAGGACCAGCGCCAGCTCGTTCCCACCTTCGAAGTAGCCGACCTCCCAGTGACCTTCGTTCATCGTCGCGCTGGGCCCGAGGTGCGGATGCCGCTCTTTCTCCTCACGCACCTTCGGATCCCGGTTGGCAATCGCGATCGCTTCCGAAGAACCGATCTTCCCCCCATCAGCCGATGCCGCGCCAGGGACCACCGCCATCGCCAGCAGCACAACGAGAAGTACGTGCCGGCCCCTCCAGCGGGTGGCACGGTAGGGGGGACCCCCTCCTGGTAGTTCAGGAAGGGGTGGGTCCCCTGCCATGACAGGACCCGCCGGCCACCAGCCCCAGTCCCTCATTC
>JBQCEW010000067.1:0-8191 GCA_051959815.1 Solirubrobacterales bacterium | reverse complement strand
GCCGCTCTTCCCCGCGCCGCTCTCGCTGCCGCCGCCCCGCTTCGTCCCGTAGTCGGTGTTGTGGAAGCCGGAGCCCTTGAAGTGGATCGCCGGCGGGGTCAGCACCCGCGAGGCGGGGGCGCCGCACTCCTCGCATTTGCGCAGCGGCTCGTCGCTCATCTTCTGGATCACCTCGAATACGTGGCCGTTCTCGGATTTGTAATAGTATATGGGCATGGCGGCCCCGGATTATAGCAGCCGCTACCCTTCCCGCCATGGCAACCGAGCAGGGGACCCGCCCGACCGAGGTGACGATGGAGGAGATCGTCGCGCTCTGCAAACGGCGCGGCTTCGTCTTCCCCTCCTCTGAGATCTACGGCGGCCTCGGCTCGACCTACGACTACGGCCACTACGGCGTCCTGCTGAAGAACAACGTCAAAGCCGAGTGGTGGCGGGCGATGCTGCAGGAACGCGACGACATCGTCGCCCTGGATTCGGCGATCCTCCAGCACCCGCGCGTCTGGGAGGCCTCCGGCCACCTCGAGGGATTCACCGACCCGCTCGTCCAGTGCCTCGGCAAGTGCAAGCGGCGCTGGCGCGAGGACCATCTGCGCGAGGCGGTCGAAGCCGAAGGCGGCGATCCGAACGCGGAACTGCGCTGCCCCGAGTGCGGCGGCGAGCTCTCCGAGCCGCGCCAGTTCAACCTCATGTTCGAGACCCACATCGGCCCGGTCGCCGAGGAGGGCTCGACCGTCTACCTGCGCCCGGAGACGGCGCAGGGCATCTTCATCAACTTCAAGAACGTGCTCGGCTTCGCCCGCAAGAAGCCGCCGTTCGGGATCGCCCAGGTCGGCAAGTCGTTCCGCAACGAGATCACGCCGGGCAACTTCATCTTCCGCACCCGCGAGTTCGAGCAGATGGAGATGGAGTACTTCACGCCGCCCGCCGACGCGGAGAAATGGCACCAGCACTGGATGGCCGAGCGCGAGCGCTGGTACACCGAGCTCGGGATCCGCCCCGACCACCTGCGCGTGCGCGCCCACGGCGAGGACGAGCTCTCCCACTACTCCTCGGCGACGAGCGACATCGAGTACCTCTTCCCGATCGGCTGGTCGGAGTTGGAGGGGATCGCCAACCGCGGCGACTTCGACCTCACCCAGCACGCCAAGTTCTCCAGCGAGAAGCTCGAGTACTTCGACCAGCAGACCAAAGAGCGCTACGTCCCCCACGTGATCGAGCCCGCGGCCGGCGCCGACCGCGCCACCCTCGCCTTCCTCGTCGACTCCTACGAGGTCGAGGAAGTGGAGGGCCGCCAGCGCACCGTCCTGCGCCTGCACCCGCGCCTGGCCCCGGTCAAGGTCGCTGTCCTCCCCCTCGTCTCCAAGGAGGGCATGCCGGAGAAGGCCCGCGCGGTCTATCAAGAACTTCGCCGCCGCCTCCCCGCCGAGTTCGACGAGGGCGGCTCGATCGGCAAGCGCTACCGCCGCCAGGACGAGATCGGCACCCCCTGGGGCGTCACCGTCGACGGCCAGACCCTCGAAGACGACACCGTCACCCTCCGCGACCGCGACTCCCTGGAGCAGGTCCGCGTCCCGATCGACGGCCTCGGCGACGAGCTCGTCGGACGCCTGGAATCGCCCTGGCGCAGCCCGAAGCTCTCTTAAAAAGATAATTTTTGCAGGGTTTTTATATTTTGCTCACTACATTGAGTAAATTTACTCAACATCATGAGCAATCTGCCTCCACTTCGACGGGCGATCTTTTCGACCCTCGTCGATCGCCTCGCTGAGGCGCCAGCACGCCTGCAAATCGTCAGCGGCCCACGGCAGGTGGGCAAGACGACGGTCGTGCGCCAGGCGCTCATCGCCTGCGACCTCCCAAGCCACTACGCCAGCGCTGACGACCCGACCCTGCGTGACGCGGCCTGGCTCGCCGAGCAGTGGGAGGAGGGACGGCGCCTATCCCGCGAACACGAGGGCGGCGCAGTCCTGGCGATCGACGAGGTGCAGAAGGTCAGCAACTGGGCAGAGACGGTGAAGCGCCTCTGGGACGAGGACCGGGGGATGGCGAGGCCGCTACGCGTAGTCCTCCTCGGCTCTGCGGCGCTACTGATCCAACACGGGCTCAGCGAGAGCCTGACCGGGCGCTTCGAGCTGATCCGCGCCCCGCACTGGTCCTTTGGCGAGATGCGGGACACCTTCGGCTTCAACCTCGAGCAGTTCGTCTACTTCGGCGGCTACCCGGGCGCCGCGGCGCTGGTCAGCGACGAAGAGCGTTGGGCCTCCTACGTCCTCGACTCGATCGTCGAGACGACGATCTCCCGCGACCTCCTGCTGCTGACTAGGGTCGACAAGCCAGCGCTTCTGCGCGGCCTGTTCCGGCTCGTCTGCGACTACTCGAGCCAGATCGTCTCCTACCAGAAGCTGACCGGCCAACTCCAGGACGCCGGCAACACCACCACCCTCGCGCACTATCTCGACCTGCTCGCCGGCGCCGGATTGGCCATCGGCCTCGAGAAATATTCACCCGGCAAAGTTCGCCAGCGGCGCTCCACCCCGAAGCTACTGGCACTCAACACGGCCCTCGTCTCGGCGACCTCGGGTCTCACCTTCGCCGAGAGCCGCGAAAGTCCCAAGCATTGGGGGCGGCTGGTCGAGACCGCGATCGGAGCCCACCTCTGGGCAGCTCGCGACTCCCGCACCGAGCTGCTCTACTGGCGCAACCGAAACCGAGAGGTCGATTTCGTCCTCTCCCGCGGCGATTCATTGACCGCGATCGAGGTCAAGAGTGGCCGCCGCCGCGATGGCCTCCCCGGCATGAGTGCCTTCGAATCCGCCCACGGCCCCACCAAGGAGCTACTGGTCGGCGGCGACGGCACGCCTATTGACGCGTTCCTGCTTGACGCGTCCGGGGAAGCGGAAATCCGCTCGTCGCGTCGAAGCGAACGCTAGGTTCAACTGAATCGTCCGCCACCGATGGGAGAGACATGGCCTACGAGATGAAAATTCGCGGCACCGAGCACGAGGTGAAGGTGCGCAGCCCCTGGGCCGTGGCCCTGCTGCCGATCATCACGCTCGGCATCTACCACTTCGTCTGGTGGTACAAGATCAACAAGGAGCTGAAGGCCTACGGGGAAGCCAAGGGTTACGACCTCGGGCAGAACCCGACCAACTCGCTGCTGGCGCTGGTCCCGGGCTTCCTGATCATCGTCCCTCCGCTCGTCAGCTACTGGCGCGGCACCAAGCGCGTGCAGGGCGCCTCGAAGATCGCCGGTCGCGAGCCGGTCAGCGGCTGGCTCACGTTGATCCTCTACCTGCTGCTCTCCCCGGCCATGTTCGCCTACCTGCAGGTCTCCCTCAACAACGTCTGGGAGCAGGAGGCCGAAGCGCTCCCGGGGCACGCGGCGCCACCGGCGCACGGCGACGACATGCCGCCCCGCATCTAACCCAAGAACTCGAGGACGGCGCTGCGGCGGGCCGGGCGCGGCGCAAAGAGCCAGCCGCGCGGTTATTTGATTTCGAGCAGGTCGACGACGAAGACAAGGGTCCTGTTAGGTGGCACATTGCCGACCCCCCCGGACTCGAACGCCCAGTTAGGAGGGGTGATCAGCTCCCGACGGCCCCCCACTCGCATGCCTTCCAGTCCTTCTTCCCAGCCCCGGAACACGCTACCGCTGCCAAGCGTGAAGCTGAACGGCCGGCCTCGACTCCAGGAAGAGTCGTATTCCTTGCCGGTTTTGTAGTCGACCTCCACATAGTGGAAGACGACTTCGTCTCCTTCCTGAGCCGCTGGACCCGTCCCTTCCTTCAGGTCCTTGATCACGAGTTCCTTCGGCGGTGGACCCTTCGGCAGTACGACTTTCGGTTTCTTCAGCTTGCCTACCTTCTCCAAAGGCCTCGCGGTAGAAGCCCTTTCCGCTTTTGCCTCAGAACTCCGCGGCAGCAGTTCGAGGATGAAGGCCACGGTCCTTCCCTTCGGGATGTTCGGCGGGTAGCTGCCCTTCGCCAGCCTCGGCGGCACCACCACGACGCGGCGGTCGCCGACCACCATCCCGTCCAGCGCTTCTTCCCAGGCGGGGATGACTTCGCCGGCGCCGAGGGTGAAGGTGACCGGCCTGCCCGTGTCCCAGGAGGAAGCGAACTTCTTGCCGGTCTTGTAGTCGTAGCCCACGTACTGGACGATCACCTTGGCCCCGGTGAAGGCGTAAGTGCCGCTCCCGACCAGCAGGTTCTTCATTGCAATCCGGTCCGGCCGGTGGACGTTGGGAATGAACGGCTTCGGCTCTGAGCCCGCCAGCCCAGAGGGCTTTAGCTTCAGTTCTTGTTCGGACCGACTCGGGGCCCCGGAGCTCGGGAGAAAAAGCGGGGCCGGGCGGGCTTCAGCCACGACTTTGCCCTTACCAGAGGACGCGCTGTGGGTCATTGCCCTCGAGGTCGCCTTGCCCGAGGGGGAGTCGCCCCCGCAACCGCTCGCCAGCAGCGCCGCGACGACCGAAAGGATTAGCAGTGCTTTGCTTGGGTGATGGCGCAATTCCACGACGATCACCACGTTTTGGACCGCCAGTTCGTTACCGGGGCTTCTGGGTCGATTCCGGCTTCGGCGGCTTTTCGGCCTTCTTCGCCGAGCTCCGCGGCAGCAGTTCGAGGAGGAAGACCACGGTCTTTCCCTTCGGCACGTTCGGCGGGTAATTCCCCTTCGCCAGCTTCGGCGGCGCCACCACGACGCGGCGGTCGCCGATCTCCATCCCGTTGAGCGCTTCTTCCCAGGCGGGGACCACTTCGCCGGCGCCGAGGGTGAAGGTCACCGGCCTGCCCTTGTCCCATGAGGAGGCGAACTTCTTGCCGGTCTTGTAGTCATAGCCCACGTACTGGACGGTCACCTTTTCGCCCGTCGAGAAGTACGTGCCAATCCCGTCGAGCAGGTCTTTCATCGCGATCCGGTCCGGCCGGTGGACGTTGGGAATGAACGGCTTCGGCTCCGAGCCGGCCAAGCCGGAGGGCTTGATCTTCAGTTCGGCTTGATACCGGATCGGCGCCTGCGGGCCAGAGAGCCAAAGGGGCGGCGGGTTGCTGGGGGCGGCGGCTTCAGTTTTTTCAGAAGCCGGGGTTTCGGTCTTGGTGGTGGACGCCTTTTCCTTAGCGGCGGTGGTATCGGTCCTCGCGCTCGAGGTCGGGTCGCTTGAAGAGGAACTGCCCCCGCAGCCGCTCACAAGGAGAGATGCGATGACCAGGATCGCCAGAAGGACCTTTCCCCCGAGCGACTTCATTCCTACTTGACCTTCAGCAGATCTATGACGAAGACGAGGGTCGCGTTGGGGGCGATGTTGCCCGAGCCTTCGGAGCCGTAGGCGTAGTCGGATGGCGTGATCAACTCGCGGCGGCCGCCGACCTTCATCCCTTCCAGGCCTTCTTCCCAACCTTTGATCAGCTTCCCTTCGCCGAGCGTGAAGGTGAACGGTTCATGCCGATCCCAGGACGAGTCGAACTGGGTCCCGGATTCATAGCCGACGCCGACGTATTGGACCGTCAGTTCGTCGCCGCTCTTAGCTTCTGGGCCGGTTCCGACTTCAAGGTCTTTGACGACCAGGCTTTTCGGTTTCGGGCCCTTCGGCGGTACGACTTTCGGCTTCGTCTTCTTCTTCGCTTCTGCTTCCGCTTGCTTGGTCGCCGCAGGGCTGACGCTTTCTTCCGCGGCGGCCGCGGTTTCTTCGCCGGCCTTCGCCGTCGTCGGGTTTTCGCTGCCGGCAGAAGTCGTGGAGGAAGAGCTGCTCCCACATCCCGCAGCAACGAGAGCAAGGCAAGCCAAAATGATCAACATACTTCGTCCCATCGGCGGCATCCTACGGGATAAGGCCATACTTAGGTGGCGCTCATCGCCGCTTAGACTGGCTGGCGGGACAACTTATGACCGGAGAGGAAGGGAATGTCGCTGAACCTCGCTTCGACCATCACCGAGAGCGCCGCCAGATCGCCGGCCGCCGTCGCCGTCCGCCTCAACGGGCTGGAGCTGACCTACGCTGAACTCGACGACCGCAGCGCCCGCGTGGCGACGCTGCTGCGCGAGAAAGGCATACAGCAGGGCGACCGAGTCGGGGTGATGCTCCCCAACGTCCTCGAGTTCCCGATCTCCTACTACGGCATCCTCCGCGCCGGCGGCTGCGTCGTGCCGATGAACGTGCTGCTGAAGCGACGCGAGATTGCCTTCTACCTGGAGGACTCCGGCGCCAAGCTGCTGCTCGCCTGGCACGGGTTCGCGGAGGAGGCACGCGAGGGCGCCACCGACGCCGGCGCCGAGCTGATCGAGGTCGAGCCTGAATCGTTCGCCGAGCTGCTGGGCAGCCGCGAGCCGAGCACCGAGCTCGCCGAGACCGAGGACGAGGACACCGCGGTCATCCTCTACACCTCGGGCACGACCGGCAAACCGAAGGGGGCGGAGCTGACCCACTTCAACCTCTCGCGCAACGCCGACATCTCCGGCCGCACCACCTCCGAAACCAAGGAAGGCGACGTCATCCTCGGCGCCCTCCCCCTCTTCCACTCCTTCGGGCAGACGGTGAGCATGAACGCCTCGCTGCGGGTCGGCGCGACGCTGACCCTGCTGCCGAAATTCGATCCCGGCGACGCGCTGGAGATCATGCACCGGGAGCGGGTGACCCATTTCTACGGCGTGCCGACGATGTTCGGGGCGCTGCTGCACCACCCCGAGCGCGAGAGCTTCGACTGCTCCTCGCTGCGGATCTGCATCACCGGCGGCGCCGCGATGCCGGTCGAGGTGCTGCGCGGCTTCGAGGAGGCGTTCGGCTGCGAAGTGCTCGAGGGCTACGGGCTCTCGGAGACCTCCCCCGTCGCCAGCACCAACCACCCGGGCCGGCCGCGCAAGGCCGGCTCGATCGGCACCCCGCTGGAAGAAGTCGAGATGAAGGTCGTCGACGAGAACGACGAGGAGGTGGCGCAGGGCGAGGTCGGCGAGGTCGTGATCCGCGGCCACAACATCATGAAGGGCTACTGGCAGCGGCCCGACGCCACCGCCGAGGCGATGCGCGGCGGCTGGTTCCACACCGGCGACATGGCCAAAGTCGACGAGGACGGCTACTTCTTCATCGTCGACCGCAAGAAGGACCTGATCATCCGCGGCGGCTACAACGTCTACCCGCGCGAGGTCGAGGAGGTTCTCTACGAGCACCCGAAGATCCGCGAAGCCGCGGTCGTCGGCATCCCGCACGACGAGTGGGGCGAGGAGATCGGCGCCGCCGTCGTCCTCCACGAGGGCGAGGAGATGGCGCCCGAGGAGGTCAGCGAATACGTCAAGGAGCGGATCGCCGCCTACAAGTACCCGCGCCTCGTCTGGTTCATCGACGACCTGCCGAAGGGGCCGACGGGAAAGATCCTCAAGCGCGAGATCGAGGCGCCCGCCGCAAGCGAAGCTGGCACTGGTCGCTGAGAGCTGATTAAATCGGTACTTCCCGAGTATTGCTAACCAGTCTGCTTGGGCGTTACAGCAGCGCGCTTAAGGGAGGCGCCCTGCGTTCAACAAGGGAGAGAAAATGGTTAGTAAACGCTTGAAGGCGCTCGTCGCCGCTATCGCCATCTGCGTCACCGGGGCCGCGATCGCCCCGGCAAGCTCGATGGCGCTGGACCCGATCCTCTTCGTCCATGGCTGGAGCGGGAGCGCCTCGAACTGGAGCACGATGATCTCCAGGTTCGAAAAAGACGGCTATCCGAAAAGCTATTTGATGGCCTACAGCTACAACACCTCGCAGTCCAACAAGATCGACGCGGAAACCGAAGTCAAGTCCCACGTCGAACAGCTACTGAAAAACACCGGCGCCTCGAAGGTGGACATCATCGCCCACTCGATGGGGAGCCTCAACACCCGCTGGTACATCAAGTTCGATGGCGGCGAATCGAAGGTCGACGACTGGGTCTCGCTCGGCGGGCCGAACCACGGCACCGAAGCCGCAAACGCCTGCTCCTTCCAGGTCTCCTGCCAGGAGATGCAGATCGGCTCCAAATTCCTCAGCGAATTGAACGCGGGGGACGAAACGCCGGGGACGGTCAACTACGGCACCTGGTGGTCGCCCTGCGACGAATTCATCAACCCCGACGAAAGCGTGATCCTGAGCGGCGCGACGAACACCAAAACCGCCTGCATCGGCCACCTTTCCCTGTTGACCGACGAAACGGTCTACAAACAGGTCCGCGAATTCATCAAA
>JBQCEW010000066.1:0-3038 GCA_051959815.1 Solirubrobacterales bacterium | reverse complement strand
GCCCCGATGGCGAGGGTCGCTACGCGGCGTTTGGGCACGGATTGGGCACCGCAGCGGCCGCAAACCTCTATGCGGATGAGAGGACTTGAACCTCCACGGGGTCTCCCCCACACGGACCTGAACCGTGCGCGTCTACCAATTCCGCCACATCCGCGCGGACGGCAAGTGTAGCCCGGGCCTTTCGCGGCCGAGGCGGGGTTTTGCCCGGCTCGGCTCACCACCCTTCTAGGCAGCGGCCAGGTGTTTTGCAATAGACGACTGATGCGCGGGTAGCTTGAAAGCATGGACACCGAGACGCAGACCACCTTCGCCTGCTTCGTCTGTGGCGACGCAGCGATACGCTCGGAAGACCCGGAGCAGGTCGAGGACTTCGTCGCCTGTGCGGGCTGTCGAAACCGCTACCCCGCCGCCCTGATCAAGGCCACCGTCGACCCCTTGGACTACGTCCTGAAGCTCACGACTGGAGAGGAGATCCGGTTCGAGTCGGCGACGATCCACGGCGACTTCGCCCACCTCAGTTCCGAAAACTTGAAGGGACACTTCAGGGGTCTGTCGCATCCGTTCGATCGGGGCCTAGACGTCGCGATCGACCAGATCGTCTGGTGCGCGGATGCACCGGGCGGCCCTTAGCAGCAGCCCTCACGACGAAGTGACACCACGAGGGTTAGCCCCGGGGGGTCTCGGGATAAGAGACCGGTCATGGTTACCCGCACCGAGGAACGGCCGCGGTCGGCAGAAAAGTCCGCGAGGCTCCCGAGAAGTGCATGGTTCGGCGTCCTGCGCCGGACGTTCGCGGAGTTCAACGCGGACGGGCTGACCGACTGGGCGGCGGCTCTGACCTACTACGGGATCCTCGCCATCTTCCCGGCGCTGATCGCGCTCGTCTCGATCCTCGGCCTGATCGGAACGTCTGCGACGAAGCCGCTCCTCGACAATCTCGGCAGCTTCGCTCCCGGGCCTGCTCATCAGATCCTTGCCAACACGCTGCATGGGCTGACTCAGAGCCGCAGAGGCGCCGGAGTCCTGTTCGTCGTCGGCCTGGCCGGCGCGCTCTGGTCTGCGTCCGGATACATCGGGGCGTTCATCCGTGCGTCGAACAAGATCTGGGACGTCGAGGAAGGCCGTCCGATCTGGCGGATCCTGCCGCTCCGGCTCTTCATCACGGTGCTGATGCTGGTCCTGCTCGCGGTCAGCGCGTTCGCCGTCGTCGTAACCGGGCCTCTCGCCGATCGTGTCGGCAAGCTCTTCGGTATCGGGGGTGCCGCCGTCACCGCCTGGGACATCGCCAAGTGGCCGGTCCTGATCCTCGTAGTCAGCTTCATGTTCTCGATCCTCTACTACGCCTCGCCGAACGTCCGCCATCCGAGTTTTCGGTGGCTGGCGCCGGGTGGCGTCCTGGCCGTCGTCATGTGGATGGTGGTGTCCGCCGCCTTCGGGCTCTACGTAGCCAACTTCGGCTCCTACAACAAGACGTACGGCTCGCTCGGCGCGACCATCATCTTCCTCGTCTGGCTGTGGCTTTCGAACGTCGCGATCCTGCTCGGCGCCGAGCTGAACGCCGAGGTCGCCCGGGGACGGCAGATCGAAGCGGGCCAGCCGGCGGACCGCGAACCGTTCCTCCCGCCGCGCCGACAGCCGAGCTAACCCAAAATGACCAGGAGAAGTCGCAGGGCCTGCGGCTACGCTTTTGTCCTTGAAGCGGGGTCTTTCTCTGCTTGCGGCGCTCGGCGCCGCCTGCGCGCTCGGCGGGGCCGGCGCCGGTAGTCCTGCCGCGGCCTCTCCGAAGCGAGTGGAGGTCGTCGTCGAGCTGAAGCGGCCTTCGCTGGCCGTCGCGATGGGCCGGCAGGCCCGCCACAGCCCCACTTATCTGCGTGCACTCGAGGCCGATCAGGCCTCGGTCGAGCACGAGATCGCGCGGCGGATCCCCTCGGCGCAGGTGCGCTGGCGGTATCGCTACGTACTCGACGGCCTTGCCGTCGTCGTTCCCCGCCGGCAAGTCGGCGCCCTGGCCACACTGCCGGGCGTTGCGCACGTCTATCCCAGCGTGGAGTACCACGCGAGCCTTGACCAGAGTGTGCCGCTGATCAAGGCCCCGCAGCTCTGGGGGCCCACCCGCGCGACCGCAGGCCAGGGAATCAAGATCGGGATCATCGACGACGGCGTCGACCAGGCCCACCCATTCTTCAGCCCGGCGGGTTTCACGATGCCGGCGGGGTTCCCGAAGGGGAACACCGCTTACACGACGGCAAAGGTGATCGTTGCGCGGGCCTTCCCGCCGCCCGGCGCGACTTGGAAGTACGCGGCGCGGCCGTTCGACCCGTCGATGTCAGAGCACGCCACACACGTCGCCGGAATCGCGGCGGGCGACTACAACACGACACAGCGCAGCGGGCGGCCCGTTTCCGGCGTTGCTCCCCGGGCATACATCGGCAACTACAAGGTGCTGACCGTGCCGACGCCGGATGTCGGGCTGAACGGGAACTCGCCCGAGATCGTCAAGGGGATCGACGCCGCCGTCGCCGACGGCATGAATGTGATCAACCTCTCGCTCGGCGAGGCGGAGATCGACCTCGACCGCGACATCGTTGTCAAGGCCATCGACGCGGCCGCAGAGGCGGGCGTCGTTCCCGCGATCGCGGCCGGCAACGACTTCAGCGACGTCGGTTACGGCTCGATCGACTCACCCGGTGACGCGCCGAGGGCGATCACCGCCGCCGCTGTCACGAAAGACAGCGTCATCGCCGACTTCTCGTCGGCGGGCCCTAGCGGCATCGACCTCGGCTTCAAGCCGGACGTCAGCGCACCGGGGGTCAACATCTACTCGTCGGTTCCGAGCGGCTGGGACAGCTTCAGCGGTACGAGCATGGCGTCGCCGCACGTCGCCGGGGGCGCGGCGCTGCTGCTTCAGCGGCACCCGACCTGGACGCCGGCTCAGGTCAAGTCGGCGCTGGTGCTGACCGGACACCCCGTCTGGACGGATTCGACACACCGGCACGAGGTGCCGCCGACGCGCGAAGGCGGCGGCCTGATCGACCTGC
>JBQCEW010000065.1:0-6826 GCA_051959815.1 Solirubrobacterales bacterium | reverse complement strand
AATGTTCGGCGATATGCAATCTGGTCCTTGCGCAGGCGTAGCCCGCGCTGACTGATTGCAGCTAAGCCGCGCAGCGGCGTGCTGCGCAATGCCGGAGGAGGATGTCGGCACCCTCCCCCTCCAGCGCTACGTCCCTCAGCGTTTGAGGCCCAGTTTGCGGCGCCAGTCGCGGGCGCCGAAGAAGCGGGAGAGGGCAGGGAGGAAGCGGCGGCGGGTCTTGCTGTAGGGGTACCAGGTCGGCTCGCGCTTGCCGCCGAAGCGGGTGATCACCAGGGACTCGCTGCGGCAGAACTTCTTGATCCCCGGTTCGCCGTGACGGAAGCCGATCCCGGACTGCTTCCAGCCGCCCATCGGCACGTCGGTGGCGAAGTAGTTGACGAGGACGTCGTTGACGTTGATCGCGCCGCACTCGACCCGACGCGCCACCTGCTCGGCCCGCTCGCGCTCGCCGAAGACGGCGCCGGAGAGGCCATAGCGGCTGTCGTTGGCCATCCGCACCGCCTCGTCTGCGTCGCGCACCTTCATCACTCCGACCACGGGGCCGAAGGTCTCGTCGCGCATCACCTTCATCGAGTGGTCGACGTCGATCAGGACGGTCGGCTCGAAGTAGTCCCCGGGACCCTCGACGCGCTTGCCGCCGGTGAGGGCACGGGCGCCGGAGGCCAGGGCATCATCGACGTGGTCCTCGACGATCTCGATCTGTCGCGGCGAGGTCATCGCGCCGACCTCCTTCGGGTCCGAGCCGTCGTCGGCGCCTTGGCGCAGCCGGCCGACCTCCGCCGTCAGCTTGTTGACGAAGTCGTCGTAGGCCGGCTCCTCGACGTAGATCCGCTCGACCGACATGCAGATCTGGCCCGCGTTCATCATCCCGCCCCAGGCCGCGGCGTTGGCGGCGCGATCGAGGTCGGCGTCGGCGAGGACGATCATCGGGTCCTTGCCACCGAGCTCGAGGCTGACCGGCGTCAGCGTCTCCGCCGCTCGCGCCATCACTTTGCGCCCGGTGCGGTCGGAGCCGGTGAACTGGACGATGTCGACCGCGTCGACCAGTGCTTCGCCGGTCTCCCCGATCCCCTGTGCGCAGTCGAAGACGTCGGGGCCGCCGATCTCGTTCTTCCACGCTTCGACCACCTCGGCGATCCCGAGCGGGGTGAACTCCGAAGGCTTGATGACGACGGCACAGCCGGCCTGTAGGGCCGGGATCGCGTCCCCGAGAGAGAGGATCAGCGGGAAGTTCCAAGGGCTGATGATCCCGGCGACCGGATAGGGCCGGTACTGGATCCGCAGCTTCTTCGCAGCCAGCAGTGGCGTGTGGGGCCGGACGCTCTCCTCGCCGATGTACTGGGCGGCGCGGCTGCCGTAGAAGTTGATCAGGTCGGCGAGGTAGGCGGGCTCGTTTTCGGCGTCGGCGCGGACCTTGCCGGTCTCCCGCTGCATCGTCTCGAGCACCCGCTCGCGGTTGTCGAGCAGCCAGTCGCGCAGCTTGCCGAGCCAGTAGTAGCGCGCCTCGATCCCCATCGCCTCCCACTCGGGCTGGTTGGCGCGAACGCGCCCGACGGTCGCGGCGACGGACTCCGGGGAGTCGATCGGGACGTTGGCGATTACCTCACCGGTAGCTGGGTTGTGGACCTCGAACGAGTTGCTTCCACCCGAGGCTCCGTTGGCTCCACCCGTCTCGGTGCTGCGTGCCGCCGTTCCGCTCTCCACCGCTGCTCCCTTCGTCGCCCATTTGGCTGGTTAGCCAACTGTAGCGCCGGTCTGCGGAATGACCTAGAGCTGGGTGCCGATCAGGCCGAGGATGCCAGCAAGAATCACCCCAAACAGGCCGAAGCTGATCTGAAGGGTGCGATTGAGCGCGTCGAACCGTGCGTTCATCTCCTCGCGAAGACCGCCAACCTCCCCACGAATTTCGCCGATCTCGCCCCTGAGTTCGCCGATCTCGCCTCGTACGGCACCCATTTCGCTTTTCAGAGATCGAATGTCGGCGCGCACTTCGCGGAAGCCCTCGTCCATGTGGTCTTTGAGGTCGTCGAGGCGCTCGTCGGTCCAGGCTTCTCTCACCATGGTCGGCATGATGACGAGTGTAGACAAAAAGGTGCAACGCGTTGCGCGCAGAATGTAAATTTTCGCGCGCGGCTAGCGCTGGGGGACCAGCCGGTAGACGGGGCCTTCTTGGGAGGCCACGTAGAGGTGGTGCTGGTCGTCTTCGCCGAAGGAGGTGGGGCTGGGGACCTGCAGGCCGAGCTTGTGGTCGCCGCTGGCGCGTTTCAGGTGGGGAACCAGCGTCCGCAGTTGCCCCTCGCAGTAGTCGGCGTAGAGGTAGCGGCCCTGCAGGCTCCGCAGGCGCGGGTCGCGAACGACATAGCCGCCGATGATCGAGCAGCTACCGCCGCCGCGGCTGTGGCTGTAGGCGAAGATCGGTTTGACAGTGCCCCCGGGATCGGGGGTGCCGCCGTTTTCTTCCGTGTACTTGGAGAAACCCTCGAAGGCGTCCCAGCCGAAGTTCGCGCCGCTGGCGGCGGCGACCGTCGTGTAGTCGAGCTCCTCGAAGCGGTTCTGGCCGACATCGCCGATCGCGATCCGGTTGCCGTCGAACGAGAAGCGGAAGGGGTTTCGCAGGCCGTAGCTGTAGATCTCGTCCCGCCCGGGCTTGCCGACGAACGGGTTGTCGGACGGGATCGAGTAGGGCTTGCCGCCCGAGGGTCGCGGGTCGATCCGCAGCAGCTTGCCCAGTAGCACGTCCTTGTTCTGAGCGTTGTTGGGCGGGTCGCCCCCCGAGCCGCCATCGCCGGTGCCGAAGTAGAGGAGGCCATCGTGGAACTGCAACTGACCGCCGTTGTGGTTGGCGTTGACGGGATGGGGGATGACGATCACCTGGCGCCGCGAGCCGATCGCCGCCCGGGTGGGGGTCGCGCGCCTGAATTCGTCGATGCGGATGTTGCCGGCCTCGTCCGTGTAGTAGACGTAGAACCGCCCGCTGCGGGCGTAGTCCGGCGAGAAGGCGACGGAGAGCAGTCCGCGCTCGCCGCCGTAGGACACTTCGCTGCTGAGGTCCAGGAACGGCTTGCGCACCCGGTGGCCGTTCCGCAGGACCACGATCCGGCCCGGCTGCTCGACCACGAAGAGGAGCTTCGGGAAGCCGGGCGCCCCGGCCACGTAGACAGGGGCTTCGAAGGAGCCAATCTTCTTCAGGGCGACGGCGCCGCTCTGCCTGACAAAGCTGGTGGAGTCGTTGGCGGAGCCGCAGGCCGGCAGTGCCAGGGTCAGCAGCAGCGCCAGCAGCGCAGCGGCTGTCGAGGCCCTACTTGCCTTCCTTGATTTCACGGATTTCGCCGCTGTCGGTGACTTCGGTTTCGGGCAGGGCTTCGCTGATCTGAGCGGTAAACGAGCCACCAGGCGCGACGCCGCCGGTGGTCTTCGCCTTCGCCTTGCCGCTGAGGCCGGCGTCGATCCGGTAGAGGACGGTGTACTTCCCCGGCCGCACGGCGCTCAGCTTCCAGACCGCTTTGGTCGTCGCGCCGGGCTTCAGCGGGCCGAAGTTGAACGTTCTCTTGTTCGAGGTCGAGGTGCCGCCGGGCTGGGAGGAGCCATGCAGGCGCGGGTAGGTTGCGGCCAGCACCCAGACCGGCCGTTCCGGGCTGGCGAGTTCGGGCTGCGGATCGCGCACGGCGAACGGGATCGAAGAATTCACCCCCCGCTTGCCGGCGATCGTGAAGGTCACCGCCAGCGCGGGCACGGTCCGCTTGCCGGTGTTGCGGATGCCGAGTTGGAGCAGCGCGGTCTGTCCCAGTTTCTGCTGCGTCGGGAAGCTCGCTTCGGTCACTTTCAGGTGAAAGGTGCCTTCCGGTTCGCTGTCCGCGGACGAGCCGCCGCAGGCACCGAGCAGCGCCGCCGCCGCCAGCGCGGCTAACCCGGTCGCGATGGCCTGGAGGCGGGCGTTCCGGGAATGTCGTCCGGTCCCCCGCAAAGCGGCTCGAACATAGCACGGGGTTTGGCCGTCCTCGCAGGCATTTCGCGCCTCGGTGATGGGTTAGCCCGATCTCAACATGGGGCCAACAGAGGGGAGGGTGCGATCCCCTAGACTCCCGCTCACCGAGTGGGGTGCTGCGCGCGTGCGGCGCCGGCTCGAATGGAGGAGCAGATGGTCGGATCCGCGGTCAACAGGGCGTTCTTGCCCGCTAAGTCCCTGTTCGAACAGGTGGGGGAGATGATGATCCTCACCGCGCGCACGATCGTCTCCGCAGTCAAGCCGCCCTACCCCTACGGCGAGGAGTTCATCGGCCAGTTCCTCTTCGCCCTGCAGCTCTGCTGGTTCCCGCTGCTGGTCTCGACCGTCGCCTTCGGTTTCGGCGCTCCCGGCCTGCAGGCGGCAAACTTCCTCTCGCTCTTCGGCGCGCTGGACCGCCTCGGCGGCTTCTTCGTCCTCGCCTCGATCCGCGAGTTCGCGCCGTTCGTGACCGCCGTCGTCGTCGCCGGCGTCGCCGGCACCGCGATCACCGCCGATTTGGGAGCCCGCAAGATCCGCGAGGAGCTCGACGCCCTGCAGGTGCTCGGCGTCGACCCGATCAAGAACCTGGTGGTGCCGCGCTTCCTGGCGCTGATGCTGATCACCGGCCTGCTCGACATCTACGCCTTGGTCTTCGGGATCAGCGGCGGCATCCTCACCGAGATGCTCTACCACCAGCCGCTCGGTGGCTTCTTCGCCACGCTCTTCTCCAACGCCTCGATCACCGACCTCTGGGGCTCGGTGATCAAGTGCACGCTGTTCGGCGCGATCATCGCCGTCGTCTGCTCTTACAAGGGGATGACCGCCTCCGGTGGCGCCGCCGGCGTCGGCCGCGCCGTCAACGAGGCGGTCGTGATCGCCTTCATGGGCGTCTTCGCCTTCAACTACGCCTTCACCCAGACCCTGCTCGCCACCAACCCGGAGCTGCAGACGATCCGATGAACGCCTGGCTCGCGATCCCCCGTGGTTGGCTCGACTCCTTCGGGGAGATCGCCCGCTTCGGCTCCCGCGTCGCCGGCCTCGTCTACTCGGGCCGCGTCCTACGCTTCTTCGGCGAGAGCCTGCGCCAGGCCGGCATCCTCATCCTCGGCTCGGCGCTGATCATCTGGGGGCTCGTCTTCATCCTCGGCCTGCAGTGCGGGATCGAGGGGGCCTACCTGCTGCGCGCCCAGGGCGCACCCGCCTACGCCGGCGTCTTCTCGGCCTGGTGCGACCTGCGCGAGATCATGCCCTACGCCTTCGGCTACATGCTCGCGGCCAAGGTCGGGACCGGGATCGTCGCCGAGCTCGGGGCGATGCGGATCTCCGACGAGATCGACGCGCTCGAGGTGATGGGCGTGCCGCCGGTCACCTTCCTCTGCGCGACCCGCCTGCTCGCCGCCTGGATCGCCTTCCCGTTCATGTACCTGGTCGGGATCGGGATTATGTACCTGGCCAGCTACCTCGCCGTCGTCCAGCAGATCGGCGACGTCTCCTCGGGCGGCTACTTCCTCATCTTCTGGATGTTCCAGAACCCCCCCGACCTGATCTTCAGCCTCGTCAAGGGAATGTTCATGGCGACGGCGATCGTGATGGTCGGGTGCTACTACGGATACACCGCATCCGGTGGACCGGTCGGCGTGGGGACCGCGACGGCGAAGTCGATGGTCCTCAACATCGTCTTAGTCCACATCATCGGGATGCTTGGGACCCTTGTCTTCTGGGGAGCCAACCCCCGTGCGCCGATAGGAGGCTGACGTGTCGATCGACGAAGAAAACCGCTTCGAAGCCGAGGAGGCGCGCGAAGAAGAAGAGGCGCTGCAGGACGAAGCGACCTCGAGCACGGAAGCGCAGCCGGAGGTCGTTACCGACGTCCGCGACGAACCCAGCGGCGAAGGCCCCTACGTGAGCGAGGACGGGGCGGTGATGGGGCGCGACTTCGTCATCCCCGGAGTCAACCCGCGCGACCACGATCCCTACAAATTCCACACCGGCGTCAAGCGCGACCACGGCGGCGAGGACGCGATCGAGATCATCGACCTCGTCAAGCAGTTCGGCCGCGCCCGCATCCTCAACGGCCTCAACCTCGGCTTGCCCGAGAACCAGGTCTCGATGGTCCTCGGCCCCTCCGGTACCGGCAAGAGCGTGCTGATCAAGCACATCGTCGGCCTGCTCTACCCCGACTCGGGCGACGTGCTCGTGCACGGCGAGTCGATCCCGAACATGACCGACGACGAACTTTTCGAGGTGCGGAAAAAGTTCGGCCTGCTGTTCCAAGACGGGGCCCTGTTCGGCTCGATGAACATCTACGACAACGTCGCCTTCCCGCTGCGGCAGCACACCGACAAAAGCGAGGAAGAGATCGGCGAGATCGTCAACCGGCGCCTCAAAGAGGTCGGCCTTACCGAGGCGACCTACAAGATGCCGAACGAGCTCTCCGGCGGGATGCGCAAGCGCGCCGGCTTCGCCCGGGCGCTGGTGCTGGACCCGGCGATCGTCATGTTCGACGAGCCCGATTCCGGCCTCGACCCGGTCCGCACCGCGCTGCTCTGCGAGTTGATCCGTGAGGTCCACGCCGAGAACGGCGGCTGCTATCTGGTGATCAGCCACGACCTTGGCACCGCCCGCCGCATCGCCGACTTCATCGCCGTGCTCTGGAGCGGCAAGATCGTCGAGTCCGGCCCCAAAGAGGAGCTGTTCGATTCGAGCAACCCGTTCGTCAGCCAGTTCCTCAACGCTGACGTCCACGGGCCGCTCTCGATGGACTGAGGTTGAGCGGCGGGAGCTGGTTCGGGCGCGTCGCGGCGTGGGCGGCGCGCCACGCGCGGCCGCTTCTCGCGGTCA
>JBQCEW010000064.1:0-3544 GCA_051959815.1 Solirubrobacterales bacterium | reverse complement strand
CCCTCCTTGCGGTGGTCGCGCAGCCGACCACGTCGAAGCCACGCCGTTCCAGCAACACCGCCAGCCCGTCGCGCAGCGCCTCGTGCTGCTCGACCAGAACTAAAGACGGACTCCCGCTCGCCTCCTCCATCCTTCCCTCCTACCTCGGTGCCATGACTGACTGGCTAGCCGGTCAATTACCCATGAAGTTTTTGAGGGAAACCCTGGTGTTAACGGAAGGCCTGGATCCCGGTCACGGCGCCGCCGATTACCAGCGCGTGGACGTCGGCGGTGCCCTCGTAGGTGACCACCGACTCGAGGTTGTTCATGTGCCGGATCACCGGATACTCGAGCGTGACGCCGTTGGCGCCGAGGACCTGGCGGGCCGTGCGCGCCACCTCCAGCGCCGCGTTGACGTTGCCGAGCTTGCCGAGGCTGACGTGCTCGGGCCGCAGCGTCCCCGCGTCCTTCATCCGCCCCAGGTGGATCGAGAGGAGGGTGGCGCGGTTCACCTCCAGCACCATTTGCGCCAGCTTCTGCTGCTGGATCTGGAAGGAGGCGATCGGGCGGTCGAACTGGACCCGCTCAGTCGCGTACTCGAGCGCCGCTTCGTAGCAGGCGCGCGCCGCGCCGGCCGCACCCCAGACGATCCCGTAGCGGGCCTCGTTGAGGCAGGAGAGCGGTCCTTTCAGCGAGCTCACCTCTGGCAGCACCGCGTCGGCCGGCAGCCGCACGTCGTCGAGCAGCAGCTCGGAGGTAACCGAGGCCCGCAGCGAGAGCTTCTTGTGGATGTCCTGAGTGGTGAAGCCCTTGGTCCCGCGCGGGACGAGGAAGCCGCGCACGCCTTCGTCGGTCTGCGCCCAGACCACCGCCACCTCGGAGGCCGAGCCGTTGGTGATCCACATCTTCTGCCCGTGCAGGATCCAGTCGGAGCCGTCGCGCCGCGCCCGCGTCCGCATCGAACCGGGGTCGGAGCCCGCGTCGGGCTCGGTCAGGCCGAAGCAGCCGATCGCCTCCCCCGCGGCCATCCGCGGCAACCACTCCTGTTTCTGCTCCTCCGAGCCCCAGCGCCAGATCGCGTACATCGCCAGCGACCCCTGGACCGAGACGAGGCTGCGGATGCCGCTGTCCCCCGCCTCCAGCTCCATGCAGGCAAGGCCATAAGCGGTGCCGCTGGCGCCGGCGCAACCGTAGCCCTGCAGGTGCATCCCGAGGACGCCGAGCTTGCCCAGTTCCGGCGCCAGCTCCGCGACCGGGGCGCTTGCCGCCTCGAACCAGTCCCCCACCTTCGGCACGATCTTGTCGCGGACGAAGGCACGGACGGTGTCGCGGATGTCGCGCTCCTCGTCGGAGAGGAGGGAGTCGAGCGCGAGGTAGTCGCTGGGGCGGATCGGCGGCGCGGCGGTGGTGGATGACATGCGGGCGTCCTTGACGTCGGTTGCGGGTTCCAGGGATCGTGCCCTAATCGCTCCCCCGACGCGGATACCCTGATGCCGGTGCGGGTTCTCGTCGTCACCAACTTCACGCCCGACGCTGAGGCGCCGCAGCGCGGCCGCTGGGTGCGGGACCAGGTCGACGAGACCCGCCGCCGCGGCATCGACGTCGACCTCTTCGCCTTCCCGCGCGGCCGCGGCGAGTACCTGCCCGCGGCCCGGCGCCTGCGTGCGCTGTTGCGGCGGGAGCGCTTCGACCTCGTCCACGCCCACTACGGGCTGGCGGGATGGGTGGCGAAGCTGGCGGGGGCGCGACCGCTCCTCGTCACCTTCCACGGCACCGACGTCCGCCACCATCTGGTCGGCCACCTCTCGCGCCGGCTTGCCTGGCGGATCGACCTCGTCGCCGGCGTCTCGCGAGCGCTGTTCGAGTCCGAGGACGGACGTCCCGGGCTCCCCCCCGTCCCCGGCTCGGCGGTGCTCCCCTGCGGGCCCGACCTGAGCCGCTTCGAGCCGCGGCCGCGGACGGAGGCGCGGCGCAAGCTCGGCCTCGACCCCGAGCGGCGTTTCCTCTTCTTCCCCGCCAACCCAACGCGGCCGGAGAAGCGACACGACCGCGCCGCCGAGCTCGCCGCCGCCTGTGGGGCCGAGCTGCTCAGCGGCGGATCGATCGAGCCGGAGCAGATGCCGCTGTGGATGAACGCCGCCAACGCCGTCCTCGTCACCTCCGACTACGAGGGCTTCGGGATGGCGACGATCGAGGCCCTCGCCTGCGACGTGCCGGTCCTCTCGACGCCGGTCGGGATCGCCCCCTACGCGCTGGGCGGGATCGACGGCTGCCTCAGCGCGGAGTTCAGCGTCGCTGCCTGGGAGGCAGTCGCACGCCGCCATCTCGAAGCACCGGACCCCCGCGTCGCCGGCGCGGCGCGGGCCGCGACCCTCTCCGCCGGGGCGATGGCGGAGCGGGTGATCGAGGCCTACCGCGCAGTAGTGCCGACGCAGTAATAGATTGAGACACCGATGAGCGCCGAGACCGGTCCCGCTGACGAAACCCTCGAGAAGCAGATCGCCGAGGCCGAGCGGCGGCTGGAGGAGGCGGCCAAGCTCGCCGCTGAGGCAGAGCAGCGAGCCGAAAAGGAGATCAAAGCGCTTGAGGCCGACCTGGAGCGCGAGCGCGGGGAGAAGGAGCAGGCGCTGGCGGCGGCCGAGCAGCGGCTCGGCGAGATCGAGGCTCAGGTCGAGGAGGCGGAGAAGCGGGTCGAGGCGGCCGAGCAGCGGGCGGCGGTCGCCGAGGAGACGATCGCCGACGAGCTGGCGCGGGCGCGCGAGAGCGCCGCGCAGTGGCTGCAGGGGCAGCTCGACGAGCTGCGGAGAGAGGCTGAGGGGCGATAGCCGCAGTCGGTGAGTTCGACGTCGCCGTGGTCGGCGGCGGCGCCGCCGGACTTTGGAGCGCGCTGCAGGCGGCCGAGCGAGGTGCCCGCGTCTGCGTCGTCTCCCGCACCCCCCTCTCCCAGAGCGCCAGCTTCTGGGCCCAGGGCGGACTGGCGGCGGCGCTCGAGCCCGACGACTCCCCCGATCTCCACGCCGCCGACACGATCGCCGCGGGGCGGGGGCTCTGCCGGACCTCGGCGGTGCGGGCGCTGGTCGAGGAGGCGCCGGCGGCTGTCCGCGACCTGATCGACCGCGGCGTCGTCTTCGACCTCGACCACGAGGGACGGCTGGCGCTGGCGCTGGAGGGCGGCCACACGCGGCGGCGGATCGTCCATGCCGGCGGCAGCGCCACGGGCGCCGAGATCACCTCGAAGCTGGCCGGCATGGTGGCTGCGCAGGAACGGATCGAGGTGATGGAGCGAACCTCGGCGCTGGCGCTCTGGAGCGACGGCGAGCGTTGCCACGGCGTCGTCACCGAGCAGGGAGAGCTGGGCGCGCCGGCGACGATCATCGCCACCGGCGGCGCCGCAGCGCTGTGGCGGCGGACGACGAACCCGCGCGGAGCGATCGGCGCCGGGATGGTGCTCGCCTCGATCGCCGGGGCCGACCTCGCCGACCTCGAGTTCTGCCAGTTCCACCCGACGGCGCTGGCCCTGCCCGGGACGCCGCACGACGGCCTGCTGACCCAGCTCGAACGCCGG
>JBQCEW010000063.1:0-4347 GCA_051959815.1 Solirubrobacterales bacterium | reverse complement strand
GAGATCTTCGCCGCGCACGAGCTGCGCGGCCTCGCCGCACCCGGCTCGGGCTCGGCGCTGATCGCGTTGACCAGCGAGCAGGCCGAGTAAGCGAGCGCCGGTAAGCAACATTTACTGACTGATCCGCGAAACACCCGTGTTCCTGGTTAGACTGGTTGGCTAGACGACCAGTGAGCGACCGGCATTACTTCGCACCAGGTCGATCAATGGCGCGGCGCGTACATGGGGAGCGCTCTGTGGGTCTCCTTTATGGGCAGCGGGCGCTGTTGATCGGTGCCCTGGAACCCCTCACCTACACCGGCACGATGCTGAGCACGGCGGCCGGGGACCATCCCTTCACCCGCCTCGCCCGCACGGCGAAGATCCAGGAGACGGTCTTCCTCGGCACCAAGGAGGAAGCCGACAAGGCGCTGGCGGCGGTGCACCGCCTGCACGAGCGGGTCAAAGGCGAGCTGCCGGAGGCCGCCGGCACCCATCCCGCCGGCGCCGCCTACTCCGCCTTCGACCCGGAGCTGATGCTGTGGACGCTGGCGGTGATCGCCGACTCGGGCCAGGCGATGTACGAGGCGATGGTCGGCCGGCTGAGCGAAGAGGAGCGGGAAGCGCTCTGGCGGGACTACGTCCGCTTCGGCGAACTCTTCCAGCTCCCGCGCGAGGCGGTCCCCGCCACCTACCGCGAGTTCCAGGCCTGGTTCGACGCGAAGCTCGCCTCGCCCGACCTGCACGCAACCACGCACGCCCTGGAGATGGCGCCGCTGGTCGCCTTCCGGCAGCCGGTGCCGCTGACCGCTCGCTTCAACCTCGAGACCCAGAATCTGATCATCAAGGGGACGCTGCCGCCGCGTGTGCGGAAGATCTTCGGCATCCGCTGGACCCCCGCCCACGAGACCGCCTTCCGCTCGGTCACCGCCGCCCATCGCCAGGCCCGCCACGCGATGCCGCGCGCCATGCGCCGCGGCCGCAACGACTACTTCTTCAACGTCGTCACCCAGGCCGAGAAGCGCCGCGGCGGCACCCCGACGCCTCGCATCCACAGCGGTGCCGCCTAGGTCCGGCGACGCCGGCAGCCAGGGAACGCCCGAGCAGCCCCGCTGGTGGTCGCTGCGCCCGGCCCAGAACCTGAAGCCGGCGACCTACCGCTGCCCCCTCTGCGGCAAGCACCTCCCCGCCCTCTCGAAGCACGTGCTGATCTGGCCCGAAGGCGACAAACAGCGCCGCCGCCACGCCCACACCGAGTGCGTCATGGGCGCCCGCAAAGCCGGCCGCCTCCCGACCGAGGACGAGTGGCGGGCGACCCAGCCGCGGCCGCCGTCGTTGTGGTCGCGCCTGCGCGGGCGATTTTTCGGCGAAGATTGAGCCTGTGCTCGAGCTGCTCGCCGTCGCGGCGGCCGGGGCGGGGGCGGGCGCCGCAAACGCCATCGCCGGCGCCGGTTCGCTGATCACCTTCCCGACCATGGTCGCGCTGGGCCTCTCGCCGCTCTCGGCCAACGTCACCAACGCGGTCGGGGTCGTCCCCGGCTCCGTCGGCGGCGCCCTCGGCTACACCGACCTCCTGCGCGAGCAGGGGGAGCGCTTCAGCCGCTTCCTTGCGCCGACGCTGCTCGGGGCGGTTGTCGGCACCGCCGCGCTGCTGCTCACCTCCAATGCCGTCTTCGACGCGATCGTGCCGGTGCTGATCGCCGCCTCCTGCGTCCTCCTGCTCCTGCAACCGCGCCTCACCCTGCGCCTCTCCCGCGCCGCCCACGAACGCTCCCCCTGGCTCACCGCCGGCCTCGTCTTCTGCGGCGCCTACGGCGCCTACTTCGGTGCCGCGGTAAGCATCCTCCTCTTGGCGATCCTCGCCCTCTTCGTCGCCGACACCCTGCAGCACCTCAACGCGATGAAGATCCTCCTCGTCGGCTGCGCCAACACCCTCGCCGCCGCCGGCTACGCCTTCCTCGCCCCGGTCGACTGGCGCTACGCGCTGACGATCATGGTCAGCTCCTTCGCCGGCGGTCGCATCGGCGCCCACTACGCGCGCCGCATCCCCAACGACCCCCTGCGGATCTCGATCGCCTTGGTCGGCCTTGCCGTCGCCGCCGTACTGACTGTGCGCACCTTCAGCTAACTGCAGGCGCGGCAAGCCGGCATTGACTTGAACTCAAGTCGCCGGCCTTAAAAATCCGCACACAGGCGGAAGGAACTCGAACCGGTGACGGCGGCTACTCGTCGCCAACCACTCCTGGAAGCCCCTCGAAGCAGAACATCCCGACGACCACCTGGATCGCGTCTTCCATCGAATCCATCCGCGCCGCGGCGGCTGCCTGCTCCTTGAGGACCTGCTCGAGCGCCTTCCCTTGGACGGCGATCACTTTGCGCCACCCTTTCTCGTCGAGCAGCAGCGGTGTGCGGCTGAGGTGCCGGTCGTGACGCCGGTCGAAGATGCCCGCCTGCAGCGATCGCGCGGCATCGCTCATCAGCGTTTCGATGATGTAGCCGGAGAAGGCGGTGCGGACTTTCGAGTCGAGCTTCTCCCAGTCGGGGTTGTCGATCAATGGTCGCTCGACCGCTTTGTAGAAATGGGCGACCGAGCCGCGGACCGATTCTTCTTCCATGATCTCGACCAGCCCCAGGTCGTCCAGCACCCGCACGTGATAGCTGACGTTGCTGAGCGGCACGTCGATCTCATCGGAAATTTCCTTCGGGCTGGCGATCCGGTCGCTGAGAATCGTCAGCGCTTTCGCTCGGACCGGGTGGTTCAGAGCTTTGACCAAGACCTCCTGCGGAGATTTCCCCGTTCGCCGTTTCCGCTTTTTGGCTTTCCGTCTTTTCCTCGCCAACCCTCAAGCCTCCCTTCCCGTCGCCAACTTGAGCGTTAGACCATAAATGCCCTAAAAACTCTTCGCTAAATACGCCGTTCTGAAAAACCGTTGCAAACGGATAGAGCACTTATGCCTCTCTCCCTGGTGCAGATGCAAAAAGCGATCGCGAGGGAGGTGAGCAACATGAAGGTCGAGAAGATCGACTTGATTCCGGCGATCAGCCTGACCAAGTCGTCCTGATGAAATGTGGCGGGTGCGCGCGGCCCGCCGCATTCCGGCGATCTGAGAATGGGCGGTACTGGGCTCGAACCAGTGACCCCTTCCTTGTAAGGGAAGTGCTCTCCCAACTGAGCTAACCGCCCGGGGGGCTAATTATTGCTCGCTTCGAGATTCATTTGAACCCGCTGGGCGTGGCGGTCGTATCCCCGGCCATGACGCTTCCGAGAGACTGGCGGGGAAGGTGGGCGTTCGTCCTCCTGATGGCAGTCGCGGTGCTGGCGCTGGCGGCGCTGCAGGGCGGCCGCGCCTCCGGCGCGACGGCGACGGCAAGCGGCGCGAAGGGCGTCGACATCAACCACTTCGCCTTCCACCCGCCGACGCAACGAGTCAAGCGCGGCGGCAAAGTCGCCTTCACCAACTCCAGCAACATCACCCACACGGCAACGAGCGGCGGCCACTTCAACACGAACCGGATCAAGCCAGGCGAAACCATCGTCGTCCGCTTCAACCAGAAGGGGACTTTCTTCTACCACTGCGAAATCCACCCCTTCATGCACGGAAAGATCGTCGTCGAATAGCCGGCTGGAGATCAGTCGAGTGTCGCCAGCTCTTGGATTGCCTCACCGCGGCTGCTGAAGACGATGCCGGCGTCGATGAGGCCGGCGACCTCGAAGATCCGCGCCACCTGGTCCGCGCAGCCGTAGATGACGAGGCGGCCGCCGTCGGCTTCGAGCTGCCGGCGTACCTGGAGGAAGAGGGCGATCCCGGTGGAGTCGACGAAGTTGCAGCCCTCGAGGCCGACGACGATCGCGTCGTTGTCGCGTGCGACTCGCTGTAGCGCCGCCTGTAGGCGCTCGACGCTCCAGAGGTCGAGCTCGCCCTCGAGCTGCAGCTCGCACCTTCCCTCGCCAATCGAGCTCTCGGCGATCTGCAGGATCCTCCCCCCGGCCATGCCCTCCTTCTCCCCGCCTGGCCACCCCAACCAAACTGCATCAAATTCTCCACCCAGCAGGTGGATAAGTTGATGCAGTTCTCTATGGCGCTAGCTCGCGGACGAGCTCGGCGGCGTGCTTGATCTCGTCGATGCGGGCGACGGTCTCGCCGGCGTAGAGGGCACCGGCATCGACCAGCGTCGTCGGCCCGTCGTCGGTCGGCCCGGCGGGCGAGAGCAGCCGGCTCCCCGGCCGCTGCACCCGCATCATTCGCACCTGTAGCCCCGCCGGCGCGTACCGCACGCCCGGCGCGAGCAGGCGATTGAGAGCGCGGTTGAGGCGCGGCCCGCGCAGCAACTCGCGGCCGCTCCCCCCGCGGGGGGGGGGGGGGGGGG
>JBQCEW010000062.1:0-5342 GCA_051959815.1 Solirubrobacterales bacterium | reverse complement strand
GCGGCGAAACGGGGCGAGCGCCTGCAGGTCGCCGATCTGCGCGAGCGGCTGGAGCTGACCGACGAGGAGTTGCGCGAGGACATCGACCTGCTCAACGTCGTCGACTTCGGCGGCGGCACCTACGTCCTCTACGCCGAAATCATCGGCGACGAGATCGAGGTCGACTCCCAGCCCTACGGCGACAACTTCGCCCGCCCGGCCCGCCTGCTGCCGCTGGAGGCGAAGGCGCTGATCGCCGCGATCGACCTCTTCGGCGACCACCTGCCGCAGTCGGACCTGCAGACCGCCCGCGCGAAAATCGTCAAGGCGCTCGGCCACGACCCCTCCGAGGAGGGGCTGGAGATCGCCCCGGCCGGCGGCGGCGACGCCGAGATCGCCCGCCTCGTCAACCAGGCGATCGCCGAGAGCCGCGTGCTCGAGCTCAGCTACTACAAGGAGAACGAGGACCAGTTCACCGAGCGCCGGGTCGAGCCCTACCGGCTCGAGAACGGCAAAGAGGGTTGGTACGTCGAGTGCTACGACCTGACCAAAGAGGGCGTCCGCCACTTCAAGCTCGACCGGGTCAAGGAGGCAAAGCTCTCCGAGGAGACCTTCGAGCCGCGCCCGGAAGTCGAGGAGTTCGCCGGGGTCGAGGGCTGGATGACCCACGGCGAGGTGCCGACCGCCGAGGTGGCGCGGGTCTGGGTCTCGCCCGAGCGGGCGCGCTGGCTGCGCGAGGAGCGGACCGTGATCGAGGAGCTGGCCGACGGCGCCGTCGTCGTCGAGCTGCCCTACGCGGGCAAGCCCTGGCTGGTGCGGGAGATCCTCCGCGGCGCCGGCGACCTCGTCGTCCTCGAACCGAAGGACGCGCGCGAGGCGATCGCCAAAGAGGTCGAGGCAGCCTGACGCTTGGTGAATTTTCCACCGCCGAGAGTGGAAAATTCACCAGTCGCCATGAACGAGGCGCCCGGCCACCCCGAGGTCCTGAAGATCGTCGCCCCCAATCCGGGGCCGATGACGCTGGAAGGGACCAACACCTACCTCTACGGCGCCGATCCCTGCGTGGTGATCGACCCGGGCTCGGAGGATGCCGGGCACCTGGAGGCGATCCGCACCGCCGCCGCCGAGCGCGGTGGGATCGGCCTCGTCCTCCTCACCCACTCCCATGGCGACCACACCGCCGGTGCCGACCAGCTCGAGGCGGAGGTGGTGCTTCCGAGCGGCGGCGAGGAGCACTTCGGCCTCCGCGCCCTCGCCACCCCCGGCCATGCCGAGGACCACGTCTGCTTCCTCACTGAGGCCGGCGTCTGCTTCAGCGGCGACCTTGTCCTCGGCCTCGGCTCGACGATCGTGCCGCCCGGCGGCAACTCGCTCGCCGCCTTCATGGACTCCCTCGCGCTCCTCCAGGCCGAGCCGATCGAGCTGATCGCCCCCGGCCACGGCCCCTGGATCACCGATCCCGACGCCAAGCTCGCCGAATACGTCGAGCACCGCCAGATGCGCGAGCGCCGCCTCCTCGCAGCGCTCGACTCAGGCGAGCGATCCCGTGCCGAGCTCCTCGCCACCGTCTGGGACGACATCCCGATGGAGCTGCTGCCGATGGCTGCGATGGCGATGGAGTCCCACCTCGAAAAGCTCGAGGCCGAGGGACGGCTGCCAAGCGATCTGAACGCCTGAACGCCGTTTGGCTGAGCAGCCAGTACCCTGACTCGCATGAGGCGAGCGGCACGAGTCGGGGTGATGAGCGGCGCTATTGGGGCCAGCTTCGCGGCCGTCGGCGCGGCAACTGTTTGGCACCGGCTGGCGCGGCGGCCGCTGCCGCAGGTGAAGGGGGCGATCGAGGTCGACGGGTTGCACGGGCCGGTGCGGGTGCGGCGGGACCGTTGGGGGGTTCCGCACATCGAGGCCGACGTGCGCGAGGACCTGTACTTCGCGCAGGGTTACTGCCATGCGCAGGACCGGCTCTGGCAGATGGACTTCTACCGCCGCGTCGTCGAGGGACGGGTGGCGGAGATGGCTGGTGAGGAGGGGCTGGCGGTCGATCGGTTGATGCGGACGTTCGGGATCCGGCGGATCGCCCGCCGCGAGGAGACCGAGCTGGCACCGGAGCTGCGGGCGCAGCTCGAGCGCTTCTGCGCCGGTGTCAACCAGGCCGCCGCCGACGCCCGCGCGCTGCCGTTCGAGATGCAGGTGCTGCGCCAGGAGTTCGAGCCCTGGACTCCGGTCGACATCCTCAGCCTCGGCAAGCTGCTCGCCTTCGGCCTCTCGACCAACTGGGAGCGCGAGCTCCTGCGCGCCGACATGGTCCGTGAGTTGGGCCCGGAGCTGGCGTCCCGGCTTGACCCCGTCTATCCCGCCGACAACCCGGTCGTCACTCAGAGCCTGGAAGCGTGGACCGGCGAAGGGGTGCCGCTGGTCGAGCAGATCGACCGCGTGCGCCGCTCGCTCGGCCTCGCCGCCGAGGCCTCCGGCTCCAACAACTGGGCCGTCAGCGGCAAGCGCTCGGCCACCGGCTCACCGCTGATCGCTGGCGACCCGCACCTGCCCCCGAGCATGCCGGGCATCTGGTACGAGGTCGAGCTGCGCCACGGCGGCCGCTTCGTCCGCGGCGCCTCGATGCCGGGGATGCCCGGCGTCTACATGGGCCAGAACGACGACGTCTGCTGGACCTTCACCAACGTCATGGCCGACACCCAGGACCTCTTCGTCGAGCGGATCGAGGGCGACACCTACCTGTTCGAAGACGAGTGGCGGCCGCTGGAGACCGTGCGCGAGGAGATCGTCGTCAAAGGTCGCGAGCGGCCGGTCGAGCTCGACGTGCGGATCACCCACCACGGCCCGATCGTCAACGAGGCGCTCGGCGCCGACGAAGGGGAGCCGCTGGCCTTTGCCTGGCAGACGCTCTCCGAACCGACCGCCTTCGCCGGCATGTTCGAGCTGCTCGACATCGCCTCCGGGCCGGAGCTGGTGGCGAAGCTGGAGGGCCACACCTCGCCCGCCTCGAACCTGATCTGGGCCGACCGCCACGGCTTGATCGGCTACAAGCTGATCGGGCGCCTGCCGCTGCGCCGCGGCGGCTGTCCCGATCTGCCGAAGCCGGGCTGGACCGGCGAGTTCGAGTGGGAGGGGACGGTCCCCTACGACGAGCTGCCGGAGCTGGTCGACCCCGAGAGCGGCTTCCTCGTCACCGCCAACAACCGCATCGTCGGCGACGAGTACCCGCATCACATCACGAGCGAATGGCTCGACGGCTTCCGCGCCAAGCGGATCGAGGAACTGATCCACGAGACCGAGGAGCACGACCTCGAGAGCTTCGAGGCGATGCAGTCGGACAACCTCTCGCTGCCGGGGCTGGAGGCGGCGCGGCGGCTCTGCCGGCTGCACCCGCGCGGCCAGCGCGAGCGCAGCGCGCTCGAGCGGCTGCGCAGCTGGGACGGGCGGCTCGGCCCGGACACGATCGCCGGCACGATCTACCAGGCCTTCCTGCTGCGGCTGGCGCGCGAGGTCGCCCGCTGCGCGATCGGCGACCGCGACCTCTGCGAGCGCTGGCTCGACCGCAACGACAACGGCTTCACCGCCCACAGCACCTCGCCCTGGCGCTGGCACTCGCACCTGATGGCGCTGTGGGAGGAAGAAGACCCGCTCCTGATCGGCCGCCCCTGGGAAGACCTTGTCCTCGAAGCGCTGGCGGGGGCGCTCGACGACCTCAGCGACCGCTTCGGGCCCGACCCCGAGGGCTGGCGCTGGGGCCACGTCCACGAGATGAAGTTCCCGCACCCGCTCGGCGACGCCAACCCGCTCTTCGACCGCCTCCTCAACCGACGCCTCCGCGCCGGCGGCGCCCAGGAGACCGTGAGCCAGATCGCCTACGACCCGAACGACCCCTACAACGCGGTCTGGGCGCCGAGCTGGCGGATGATCGCCGAGCCGGCCAACCCCGACCGCTCGCGCTGGCAGATGTTCACCGGCCAGTCCGGCCACCCCGCCAGCCCCCACTACGACGACCTGCAGCCGGACTGGCTGGAGGGCCGCACGCAGCCGATGCGCGGCGAAGGCCCGTGGTCGGAGCTGGAGCTGGTGCCGGCGTAGCAAGGGGGCTCAGCTAGGTGTTGCACGGTGCTACACTCGCGCCGTGCCGACGAACCGACCCCGCCACATGATTACGGAAACTGCACGCGTCAAAGACGTTCTGGACTTATTGCGCGACCTGCAGGGGGGAGAGAAGGTGGACTTCGGCGACTTAGTGGTTCGTGGCGCTGACGACAAGATCCGGGAGCTCAGGGCCAGCCCTGAGGTGGCACGCCGGGCGCGCGAAGAGATCGCCGAGTGGATTCGGTCGGGCAATGGACCCAAGGTTGATCTCAAGGCAGCCGAAGAGGTCAAGTACCTGGGGCTGGAAGCTAACTACGCCGACGAGTAGGTTGCTGCTCCTAGACCATTCCGCCTGGTCGCGGCTGATCGGGGACCTGGTTCCGGAAGAGCGAGAGGAGACTGTCCTCGATTGGATCGGAGTGGGGCGGCTGGGGGTCTGCCTGCCCTTCCTGCTGGAGGCCGGCTTTTCCGCGCAGACGGCTGAGGAGCATCGCCTGAACATGGGTCGTCTCGAACAGCTTCCTGGGCTCCTGATCGACCGGGATGTCGAACGCAGGGCCCAGAGCACGCAACGCGAGCTTGCGGAAAGCGGTCACCACCGCATCTCGCCGACCGACCTGATCATCGCCGCTTGTGCCGCCTGCGCGGATGGTGGCGTCCTCCACTACGACCGCGACTACGACTTGATCCTCGAGCACACCAGCCTCGACTTCGAGAGCGTCTGGTTGGTGGAGCCGGGAACGCTCTGAGCCGCGACTTCAGCGTCGCTGCCGGGTTTGGGACCGAGTGCGACGCTTGACTCACCTCCTTGCCCTCTGCCTGATCGTCCTGGCGCTGTCTCCGACCGCCGCGCAGGCGCTGCCGCGCGGCTTCTTCGGGATCGTGCCGCAGACGGCGATCGGCGAGCGCGACACCGCGCGGATGCGGGCGGGCGGCGTCGAGACGATCCGGGCGATGCTGAGCTGGAGCGCGATCCAGCCCTCGTCCCGCGGCGGCTATGACTGGAGCAGCTTCGACCGCACGGTGGGCCTTGCCGCCGAAGCGCACCTCGAAGTCCTGCCGTTCCTGATCCAGACGCCGCACTGGCTCTCCGGCAACTGGAGGACGCTCCCGGTCGACAGCGCCCGCCAGCGGCAGGCGTGGTCCGAATTCGTCCAGGCCGCGGTCGAACGTTACGGGCGCCGCGGCGAGTTCTGGCTGGAACACGCGCCCGGCACCGCTGATCCCCTGCCGAAGGTGCCGATCCGGGCCTGGCAGATCTGGAACGAGGA
>JBQCEW010000061.1:0-2734 GCA_051959815.1 Solirubrobacterales bacterium | reverse complement strand
AACTCCGCCCCCATTCTGGCTGGTCCACCCGCGCGCCACCTTCCCCGGCCATCGCCTCGACCACCTTCAGCGTCTGCTGGGTGTAGGTGTAGTAGACGAACAGGACTGAGGGCTTGCTTGCGGGGTCCATCTCGATCCCTCCTTAGGGCCATTGACGCCAACCCATCGCCCGCATCGAGAACAGTTACCGGGTCGTGGAACTGACAGGCGATCTGTTCCTCGGCGGGGAAGATGCCCCAGGGCATGCGTGTGGGCGGAGCCCAGCTGGCGTTCGGGGAGCGCGCTGCCGGCATCCTGGCAGTCGGCCGCGAATGGCGCTGTGCGGGGTTCCAGCGGAACGCGGCCGGACTTGGGTTGTCTACTCGCGCATCAACATGCCAGCCGCTTCCTTCTCCAGGTCGAGGTATGGCTCGCCGCTCACGTCGACCGCTACCCGCTTGATCGTGCCGCCGGTGAAGGGCCATGGTGACTGGCCTGGGTAGTCGTCAGTGACGGGCTCGCCGCTGTCGCGGCCGATGGTCAGGCCTTCTCCGGCGACCGCGAATTTGCCGGGCTGGGTCTTGATCCGGCCCTCGCCGACTTTCTTGTCACCGTGGTACAAGGAGAGGATTCCGGTGGGCACGTGCGGCGGATCCTCGCCGTCTTTGTCGAACGCGGCGGACAGAATGAGGTTCTCCCCGGTCGGTACGTCCTCGGTGGCGTCGACTTTCTGTTCCGCCATGCCGACGAAGCTGTTGACGTAGTGCAGGCGGTTGTCCCTGATGTAGAGGGCGTGGCCGCCGAAGCGGGACCCGTGGGCGAACAGCACCCCGTCCGCACCGGGCGCGGGGATGTCGACGAGCGCCCCTATCGTGTACGACCGGCCGCGGATGTTGACCGACTGGGACTCGGGGACCTCGGCCGTGCCGGGGAAGTAAATGTAGCGGTCCCGGGGCGGCGACAGCAGCGGCCGCGGCGTGACGAAGATCTCCAGGGCGGAGCGATCGTCGAGCGGGAACGCCCCGTTCGCACCCGCTTCTGCGAACCACAGGTTCACCAGCTCGCGGAGCTTTCCCGGGTGCTCAGCGGCGAGGTTGTGCAGCTCGGCGCGGTCGACGTCGGTGTGGTACAGCTCCCACTCGTCGTCGTTGAAGTCGCCCCAGCCGCTGATCGTGGGATGGTTGGTGATCGCCTTCCAGCCATCATGCCAGATCCCCCGCGAGCCGAGCATCGAGTAGAACTGCGTCTTACGCGCCGTCGCCGCAGCGGGGTCTTCGAAGCTGTAACGCATGCTGATGCCGTCGAACCGGCTCTGGACGTGGCCCTTGATCGCCGCGGGCGGCTCGACGCCCAGCACGTCCAGGATCGTGGGCACGATGTCGATGGCGTGGTGGTACTGGTTCCTGAGCTCGCCCCGGGCCTTCATGCCCGCGGGCCACGCGATGATGCAGGCGTCGCTGGTGCCCCCGTTGAACTCGTAGCGCTTCCACATCTTGAACGGCGTGTTGAACGCCATTGCCCAGCCGTTCGGGTAGTGGTTGTAGGTCTTGGGGCTCCCCAGATCGTCCAGCAGCGCGAGGTTGGTCGCCATGTTGTCCGGGATGCCGTTCATGAACAGGCTCTCGTTGACCGAGCCGTTCGGTCCTCCCTCGCCGCTGGCGCCGTTGTCGGAGACCAGGACGATCAGGGTGTTCTCCCGTTCCCCGATCGCGTCCAGGAAGCCGAGCAGCCGGCCGATGTGGTGATCCGCGTGCGACAAGAACCCGGCGTAGACCTCGGCCATCCGCGCGAAGAGCCGTTTCTCCTCGCCGGTCAGCGAGTCCCACCGCAGCGTTTCGTCCAGCGGGGGGAATGGCTTCCCGCCGGGCCCGGTGCGCGTCTGGGGCGTGCCGATCGGGTTGACCGGCGGGAGTTCGGTGCCCGGTGGGACGATCCCCATCTGCTTTTGTCGGGCGAGGGTCTGCTCCCGGATCGCCTCATAACCCATGTCGAAGCGTCCCTTGTAGCGGTCGCTCCACTCGGGGGCAACGTGGTGCGGCGCGTGGGCGGCGCCGGGCGCGTAGTACAGGAAAAACGGCTTGCCCGGCGCGATTGCCTTAGCGTCCTTGATGAACTCCATCGCCTTGTCGGTGATGTCATCGGTGAAGTGGTAGCCCTCAGCCGGCGACTTCGGCTGGTCCACCGGGTGGTTGTCGTACACCAGGTCCGGGTACCACTGATTTGTCTCGGCGCCCAGGAACCCGTACCAGCGCTCGAAGCCCCGGCCCGATGGCCAGTTCCGCCGGGTGGAGGCCAGGTTCATCTCGGCGTCCGGGCACAGGTGCCACTTGCCGACCATGTAGGTGTTCCAGCCGCGCTCGCCGAGGATCTCCGGCAGCATGCCGTTTTCCGCCGGGATCGTGCCGCTGGCGTTGGGGAACCCGACCGCGGCCTCGGTAATACAGGCCATGCTGTTGCGGGTGTGGTTGCGCCCGGTCAGCAGGCACGAGCGGGTCGGCGAGCACAGCGCCGTCGTGTGCCACTGCGTATAGCGCACGCCATCGGCGGCGATCCGGTCGATGTTGGGTGTTTCGATAGGGCCGCCGTAGCAGCTCATGGCCGAGAAGCCCACGTCGTCAAGGACGATGTACACCACGTTCGGCGACCCCTCGGGCGCCTTCGGCGGCTCGAACGGCGACCAGTCAGGCACCGAGTCCCGGATATCGATGTTGATCGTGCCCCCGAAGTCCCTGGCCATATTCATAGTCCTCTCGCA
>JBQCEW010000060.1:0-3074 GCA_051959815.1 Solirubrobacterales bacterium | reverse complement strand
CCTCGGCTTCGTCAAGAACCCATCCAAGCTCGACGCCGAGCGGCTGCTCGACCACATGCGCGACGTCGGCGGCTGGTTCGTGATGGAGGACGAGGAGCTGGAAATCACGCCGCGGATCGTGATGAAGATCATCGAGTCGACCAACGACCCGCGCTCGGAGTACTTCGACCTGATGCGGCGCGAGAGCCTGCCGGCCGACGAGCTGATGGGGCGGCGGATGGAAATCGGCGTCGTCGCCGTGCTCGGGCAGCTTCGGGCGAAGCGCAACTGGCACCGGATCGCCCGCGAGTGGGTCTACGCCGACGCGCCGGCGACCGAACTCGGCGAGCAGGAGTGGGATTACTTCGAGGAGCGCGGGGTCAAGCGCACCCCCGGACTTGCCGAAACCCTCTGAGTCGGCGAAGCTCGCCGTAGTCCTTGCAGCCGAAAGAGAGGGAACGATGAGCCGGATCAAACGCGGTTGGGGTTTGACGAAGAAAAGCTGGGCGCTGCTGAACGAGCACCGCTCCCTGATCCGGTTCCCGCTCTACGGCGCGGTGGCGACGATCGTGCCGGCGGTCGTCTTCCTCGGGCCCGGCCTCTACCTGTTCGACAAGAACGAGCTCGCCGGGGCGATCCCGCTGGTCGTGATCGGCGTCTACGCGCTCAGCGTGATCGGCTTCTACTTCAGCGTCGGCCTCGCGGCCTGCGCCGACATGATCTTCCGCGGCCAGGAAGCAACGGTCGCCGACGGCCTCGCCGTCGCCCGCAGCCGTTTCGCGCAGATCTGCGGCTGGGCCGCGGTCTCGACCGCGATCAGCGCGGTGATGGGCGTGCTCGAGAACCAGGGCGGCATCGGCGGCCAGATCGCCGCACGCCTCGTCGGCATGGCCTGGTCCCTGGTCACTTTCCTCGCGGTCCCGGTGATCGCGATCGAGGGCACCGGCCCGGTGGGCACGATCAAACGCTCGGCCTCGATGTTCCGCCAGCGCTGGGGCCAGCAGATCACCGGCAACATCGCGATCGGCGCCGCAATCTTCCTCTTCGGCATGCTGCCCGCGATCGTCCTGATCGTGGCCGGCGTCGCCGTCTGGTCCTCGGCCTCCTTCCTCGGGGCGCTGCTGGTCGTGATCGGGGCGCTGATGTTCGCGGTCGCACTGCTGGTCTCGAAGGCGCTCAGCGGCATCTTCGGCGTCGCCCTCTACCGCTACGCCCTCGACGGCGAAGCGGTCGGCGGCTTCACCCCGGAGGAGCTGGAGAGCGCTGTGAAGACCAAAGGCCGCGGCCGCAGCGCCACCCCTCCGGGCGCGACGCCGGGGACGGTCTGATCAGCGCGTCCGATTCTTGACCCAGCGGGCTGTGCTCAGAATCGGATGCGCTTGAACAGCCGCGGGTCGTTTGAGCAGATGCCGTGGACTCCCGCCTCGACCAGCTTTTGCATGCGCTGGTGGTCGTCGACGGTCCAGGCGATCAGCTCGACGCCGGCGAGGTCGCAGATACGGGCCAGGCGTGAGGTGATCAGCGGGTGGTAGACCCACATCGCCTCGACGTTGAACTGCGGCAGTTTCTGGGCGGCCAGGCCCGGTAGCTGGGCACGCATCCCGATCAGCGCCGCCCGCATCGGCAGCTTCGCCCAGCGCTTCGAGGTCCAGTCCTTGGTGACTTTGGGATAGGTCCAGCCACGGCGCAGCTCCGGGGCCAGATCGAGGATCCGTTTGAGCGTGAACATCTCCATCGTCGAGATCATCGCCCGCTCCGTCAGGCCGCGCTCGCGCAGCGCCTCGACCAGCTCCTCCTCCCGGCCGGGCAGCTTGATGTCGAGGTCGATCTCGACCTTGTCGAGGGGCGGCGCGAGGAAGGCGTCGAGGGCCTCGGTCAGCTTCAGCGGCGCCCGCCGCGCCGCGTCCTCCCAGTCGTGGGCGACCACCAGCGGGTGGCGCTGCTCCAGCGGCAAGTGCGCGTCCTGCAGCCAGAGCACGTCCAGCTCGATCGTGTCCACGCCGGCCTCCACAGCCGCGTGGAACGACTCCACCGTGTTCCCCGGCGCGATCAGGTCGGCCCCCTTGTGGCCGACCAGGCGCAGCTTGCGCTCCCCGCTCAGCACAGCGGGTTGCTGTTGAGGTCGAGGACGATCCAGGCGAGCAACGGGTAGGTGAGGCAGGCCCCGAAGAGGTAGATCGGCACGAGTGCCCCCGCTTCGTCCATGTCCCTGCGCATGAAGGCGCCGACCACGAGGGCGATCAGCGAGAGGACCATCAAGATCAGGCCGGCGAGCAGAAAGCCGCCGAGCGCCCCTTCGCCGTCCCTGCCGCCACCAATGCCGGCGCCGACCATGAGTCCAACCAGCGCCAGTCCCCCGAGCCAGACGTCGCGGTCGAGGTAGTCGCCCTGCCGCCGCATCTCCATCAGCCGAGCGATCGCCGCTATCCCGGCGATCAGCGAGCAGACTCCGGCGATGATCCCGAACGAGATCCGCCCCGGGTCGCCGCTGTTATCGGCCGTGATGCTGCAGTCGCTCGGCGGCAGCAGGGAGCCGGCGAAGAACAGCACCAGGAGCAGGACGAGGGGACCCAAGATCCACGGCCCCAGCCAGCCCGACCCCTGCTCCTCCTCCATGGCGACTAGGGGGATCCAGCTCAGAAGAGTTGGTTCTCGCCGGCGAAGATCTCGCTCACCGAGTCGTCGGTGAAGATGCGGCGGATCGAGTCGGTGAGCAGGTCCGCGACCGAGAGCACCTGGATGTTGTCGGGCATGCCGGGCCGCAGCGGGATCGTGTCCGTGACCACGATCTTCTCGAACGGCGAGGCCGCCAGGTTGCGTGCGGCGTTGCCGCTGAACACGCCGTGGCTGGCGCAGGCGAAGACGCGCCGCGCGCCCTCGTCCTTGACCGTCTCCCCCGCCGCCCGCAGCGTGCCGGCGGTGGCGATGATGTCGTCGACGATGACAGCCGTGCGGTCGCGCACGTCGCCGATCACGTAGGCGATCTCGGCCACCTGCTGGGCCGGGCGCTCCTTGCTGAGGATGGCGAGCTCGGCGCCGACCTTGTCCGCGAACTTCTTGGCCAGCTTCACGCGGCCGGCGTCGGGCGAGACGAC
>JBQCEW010000059.1:0-3266 GCA_051959815.1 Solirubrobacterales bacterium | reverse complement strand
CCCTCCTTGGTGCCGGGCTTCTCGAACTTGGTCATCCCGACCCCGATCACGTACGTCCTTTTGCTCAACTCCTCGCTCCTGTCCCGGCCGCTTCCCGCGCGGCCCGTTTGGCTGGCTGGCCAAATCTAGCGCGCCGAGGCGACGGGCGGGGAAAACCGGCGGGTAATCTGGTGGGAGTGGTTCCTCTCGCCGTCAGCACCGATCCCACCGCCGGGGTGGGGATTCTCGCCGCGCTTGCGGCCGGGGTCGTCTCCTTCCTCTCCCCCTGCGTGCTGCCGCTGGTGCCGGGCTACCTCTCGGCGGTGACGGGAGTCTCCGCGGCCGAGCTCGACGACGCCGGCTGGCGCCGGGTATTGGGCCCGAGCCTCGTCTTCGTTGCCAGCTTCTCGGCGATCTTCATCCTCCTCGGACTGACCGCGACCGGCCTCGGCTCGTTCCTCGACGAAAACAAGCCCCTGCTGACGAAGATCTCCGGGATCCTGATCATCGCCATGGGCGTCCTCTTCGTCTCCTCCCTCTTCATCACGAGGCTGAACCGCGAGTGGCACGTCGACGCCCTGCTCCAGCGGGCGGGCAAGGGCGGCCCGATCGTCGCCGGCGCGGCCTTCGCGATCGCCTGGACCCCTTGCATCGGGCCAACCCTCGGGGCGATCCTCTCCGCGGCGGCCCTGACCGGCTCCGCCGGCCGCGGCGCCTTCCTCCTCGCCGTCTACTCGGCCGGCCTGGCGATTCCCTTCCTCCTCACCGCCCTCGCCTTCTCCCAGATGACGAGCGCATTCGCTGTCATCAAGCGCCACTACCAAGCGATCGTCGCGGTAGGCGGCCTGATCCTGATCGCCATGGGCATCCTCATCCTCAACGGCGACCTGACGCGCCTAAATATCGAAGTCCAGAGTTGGCTCGAAAGCTCGGGATTGGACTTCTGGAACGTCTAGCTTCACCGAGTCCGTAATAACCCTCCTTCAAGAACGGTTTTCACGGATTCGCGATCAGTTCTGGGCGGGCGCGACCGTCTCCAGCTCTTTGCCCACGGCCTCGGTGATCTCCAAGCCGTCGTCCTCCATGTCGCGAGAGCAGACGATCCGAAACCGCCCCGTCCCGATGGCACCATCGGGCACCACCGGCAACCCCCGGATCGTGTCCCACCCCAACCGCTCGACCTCAAACGGGTTCATCCGCACCTCCGCCGCCGGAAACGGGCAGTTCATGTTGTGCTGATCAATCGCCTTCGAGATCGCCTCGAGGTTCTTCGCCTCCGGGGACGCCATGCCTTGAGTTTAGGATCCACGCCGTGCTGGTGGCTTGCGAGAGCGGGGGCGGAGGCAGCGATCCGGTCGGCTGGCTGATCACCCTGGCTGTCCTCGCGATCGTTCTCGCCGTGACGATCCCGATCTTCAAGGCGGCCCGCGACAGGACGGAGCGGCGCCTTCTGCTGGGGCTCCTGATCGGCTCGATCGTGCTCGGCCCGCTGATCATCGCCGCCTTCTACGCCGGCTTCTTCGGCGACGACAGCAACGTCGGGAAGCTCGCGGTGCTCCTCCTCATACCTGGAGTCCTCGGCGCCGCGATCGCCCGCTTGACCAAGGCAGCCCACAGCGGCAGAGCCTTCCTCATCTCCACCTGGGGCGGTGTCTCCCTCATCGGCGCCGCGATGGTCCTTTTCTTCCTGGCCTTCGCCGTCGGCGGCGCCTGCCTCGAGTAGCGGAGTGCCGTTGATCTAGGCGCTCCTCGGATCTATCTGTGAATTTCGGATTCTTCTTCGAGCTGCTTCATTTGAGTTGCGACGGTCGCCAATTCAGCCTTCCCCCCGGTCAAGGGGACGGAGCCGAGGCCCGGCAACGACACGGCCAGGGTTCCCGTCCAACTCGTCGAGCCATCGGGGTTGCGTAGGAAGCTGCCGCTGCCGGTGAAGGGCGCAGGCGGGCTCACCGTCGCTGAGTCCAAAGCTTCGTCGAATGCGAACGTTTCGGGTCCGCCGAAAGCCACGGCGAAGCGAAGGATTCTCAACCGGCCGATCTTTTCACCAGCACCGGCGAGAAAGAGAATTCGGTTGTTTCCAGACGGTGCCGATTTGCCCGAGGGGCTCAGAGGTGGCGGGCTTCCGAACAGGCGGCCGGCAGTAAACGTAATCCCGGCCCGCGGAGACGCGGCATCGAGGATGACCGATTCAAGTTCTCGTTTCCGTTGCGCCTTCGACTCATGGAAGTCGCAGCCGGACTTTTTCGACGTATTCGTAAGCGGATCGCCAATCCCGCCCCATGCCCGATGGGCAGAAACCCGCGTATAGCCGCGCTCGCCCCGGAACCGGATCGTGCCGACGAAGCTCCCCAGTCTCGAGCTGACGACCGGCGGGCGGTCTCTGAAGCACTTCTTCGAGAGCTTGGCGTGCCTCTGGCGACCGGACGGCTCAAACCGCACAGCGACTCGGCCAAGGCGGCCGAACCTTGCTCTGATCGTGCTGGCGGTTGCGTGGCCTTGGGCGATGTAAAGCGCCGTTCCCGAGTGCCCTTCGACAGTGAGTTCAACCGAGTTGTAAGTGCCTTCGGGATCGGCGGAGACCGTGATCTTGTAGCCGTTGCTGCTGCGGAGGGTGAATTCCTCAGCACACGAGTACGTCACGTTCAAGAGGATGTGGGCGACGGGACAGGCCTCACCTGGAACTGGCCTCCGGGCGCGAGGCTTGGCGATCGCGACGCCGGGCATAGCGACGCAGGCCCAGCAGACCACAGCGCAGATAACAGCGTGGCGCCAATCGAGACTCCTCATTTGAGTTGAACTCACGCCGGGAGCCTAACCGCGTCCAGGGGACGATCGCTCCCGTCCCTCTTGCGCCCTACGATCGCTGTAGTGGCTTTCGAGCGGACGGTTGCGCATCTCGATATGGACGCTTTCTATGCGTCTGTCGAGTTGCGGCGGCGACCTGAGTTGAAAGGCAAGCCCGTTGTCGTTTGCGGGTCGGGGCCGCGGGCGGTGGTGACTACCGCCAGTTACGAGGCGCGGAAGCTGGCGGGGATTCATTCGGCGATGCCGGCGGCGGTGGCTCGGCGGCGGTTGCCGGATGCCATTTATTTGAGGCCAGACTTCCCCGCTTATCGAGAGGCCTCGGGGCAGGTGATGGACATTCTGCGGCGGAATGTGGAGGTCGTTGAGGTTGTGGGGCTGGACGAGGCCTATCTGGACCTGACGGGGCTGTTCTCGCCCAAGGCGGTGATGCGGCGAATCGCTACTGAGATCCAGGCCGAGACGCAGCTGACCTGCTCGGTCGG
>JBQCEW010000058.1:0-2876 GCA_051959815.1 Solirubrobacterales bacterium | reverse complement strand
GACCTGCCCGTCGTCCCCGAGCCCTACGCCCCCACCGCGGCGGAGCTGGGCCTCGACCAGGCCGACCTGCTCGCCCACCTGGAGGGCATGGTGGAGCGCCGGCTCCTGCGCCGCGTGGCCGCCATCCTCTTCCACCGCCGGGCTGGGTTCTCGGCCAACGGCATGGGCGTCTGGAAGGTGCCCGAGGACGAAATCCTCGAGGTCGGCGGCCGCATGGCCTCCTTCCGCGGCATCTCCCACTGCTACCAGCGGCCGACGTACGAGGACTGGCCCTACAGCGTCTTCACGATGGCCCACGGCCGCTCGAAAGAGGAGTGCGACGCGATCCTCGACTCGATCGCCGCGGAGTGCGGGATGGGGCCGGACGACCGCGCCACCCTCTACTCCTCGACCGAGTACAAGAAGATCCGCCTCCACTACTTCACCGAGGACTACGCGCGCTGGGAGGCGGAACATTCATAAAGGCGCGCCGCCAGGCCAACTGCCTGCCGGCGCGGCGCCATATGAGCGTGCCAGGCAGGTCCTGCCCGGCGGGGTTAACTCGCCCGTCCGGGCGATGCGGCAGATCGGCCGCGACCCGATCTTCATCGAACGTGCGGAAGGCTGCTGGCTCTTCGATGTCGAGGGCAGCCGCTACGTCGATTGGATCGGCTCCTGGGGGCCGATGATCCTCGGCCACGCCGAGCCCGCGGTGGTCGCGGCGGTGATCGAAGCGGCAAAGCGGGGAACGAGCTTCGGCGCGGCGACCCTGGCGGAGGTCCAGCTCGCCGAGGAGGTGGCGGCGCGGATGCCCTCGGTGGAAATGGCGCGGATGACCAGCTCCGGCACCGAGGCGGCGATGAGCGCGGTGCGGCTGGCGCGGGCGGTGACCGGCCGCGAGGTCGTGGTCAAGTTCGCCGGCGCCTACCACGGCCACTCCGACGGTCTGCTCGCCGACGCCGGCTCGGGCCTGGCGACGCTGGGCGTACCGGGGAGTCCGGGGGTGACCGCGGCGCAAGCGGCGGCGACGGTGGTGGTGCCGTGGAACGACCGCGAGGCGGTGAGCCGGGCGCTCGCGGAGCACGAGGTCGCGGCGCTCCTGGCCGAGCCGATCGCGGCGAACATGGGCGTGGTCCCGCCGGCCGAGGGCTTCCTCGAGTTCCTCCGCGAGGCGACCCGCGAGGCAGGCGCGCTGCTCGTCTTCGACGAGGTGATCACCGGCTTTCGCGTCGCCCGCGGCGGCGCCCAGGAACTGCTCGGCGTCGAACCCGACCTGACGGTGATGGGCAAGGTCCTCGGCGGCGGCCTACCCGCGGCGGCCTACGGCGGCCCGCCTGAGCACATGGAACGGATCGCCCCTGCGGGCGACGTCTACCAGGCAGGAACGCTGTCGGGGAACCCCTTGGCAGTGGCGGCGGGTCTGGCGACGCTGGAGCAACTCGACGCCACCGCCTACGAACGGCTGGGTGCCCTGACCGACCGCCTCGCCCGCGGCTTCGAGGAGCTGGCGGCCGACCGCCCCCTACAGGTCGCCTCCGCGCCGGGCCTCGTCACCCTCTTCTTCAGCCCTGTCCCCGTCGTCGACTTTGCCACCGCGACCGCCTGCGACACCGAAGCCCACGCCCGCTTCTGCCGAGCCCTCCTGGAGCGAGGCATCTACCCACCGCCCGCCCAATACGAGGCCTGGTTCGTCTCCCTAGCCCACGACGAGGCGACGATCGACCAGACGCTGCAAGCTGCCGCCGACGCCGTCGAAGAGGCCTTGGCCTAACGCGTGGTTCCTTTGTCGTCTATGGCCCGACAAAAGAACCACGCGATGCCGTCGGAGGCGCTAAAGGCGTTGGCGGTGCAGCTGCGCGACGAGGACACGCCGATCTCCCCGCATGTGATCGACCCGGCCGAGCCGCCGGAGCTGGGCGAACTGGCCGCCTCCGGCCCAGGCGCCGCCACTGCGCCCGGCGAGTACGCGCTCGTCGTCGAGGCGGTTCGCGAGGGCTACCTCCTCCACTACGAGCAGCCCCGCCTCCTCGCCGGCCACGACTCCGACCTCGCCCTCCTCGCCGGCGACTACCTCTACGCCCTCGGCCTCGACCGCCTCGCTGCCCTCGAAGACACCCGCGCCGTCGCCATCCTCTCCGACCTGATCACCACCTGCGCCCGCCTCCAGACCGAGGGCGATACGGCACCGATTGATGACCTCTGGCGCGACGCCGCAAAGGAAATCGCAGGCGCTTCTAAAAAAACGGGCTTCCGTGACGCAAGTCACAGCCCCTAAGCAATAGACTTCGAAGCCCTACGCGAACCGACCTGTGGCAGACGACGCGAACAAGGTAAACGGGGCCGAAGAGGCTCCCATGCAAGAGCGGGCGAAGCCCGACCCTCCCGGCTATTTCGAGGGGGAGTCGATGACGCGCCGCCGCGTCTTCACGGTTGGAGCCCAGGCGCTGGGGGGGCTGGCCGGGGCGGGGATCGTGCTGCCTGCCGTCGGCTTCGCAATCGCGCCGATCTTCCATCGCGGCAAGGAGCGCTGGGAGGCGGTCGGCCCGGTCTCCGACTTCGTCGAAGACACCTACCGCCAGGTCGTCTTCACCGAAACCGAGGGAATCGGCGACGCTGGCAAGACGACCGCCTACGTCCGCAAAAGCTCCAAGGAACTGGGTGAGGAACCGGGACAGTTCATCGCTGTCTCCAACCGCTGCGCGCACCTCGGCTGCCCGGTCCGCTTCGTCGAGGCCGCCGGCAACTTCATCTGCCCCTGCCACGGCGGCGTCTACGACTTCCAGGGCAAACGGATCGGCGGCCCGCCGGTCCGCCCGCTCGACCACTTCCAGACCCGCGTCAGCAAGGGCCAGGTCGAACTCGGTCCCCGCTACAGCGTCACCTCGCAGCTCGAACCG
>JBQCEW010000057.1:0-8519 GCA_051959815.1 Solirubrobacterales bacterium | reverse complement strand
GCCGACGCTCCTGAAAGCCCCGCCGAAAGAGGCGAAGGTCTGGTGCGAGGAGATCTTCGGCCCGGTGGCGACGATCGACCGCTACTCCGACTTCGCTGAGGCCCTGCGCCTGGCCAACGACTCCAAGTTCGGCCTCCAGGCGGGCGTCTTCACCCGCGACATCGGCCGCGGCCTGCAGGCCGGCCGCACGCTCGAGTTCGGCGGCGTCCTGATCAACGAGGTCCCCACCTTCCGTGCCGACCAGATGCCCTACGGCGGCGTCAAGGACTCCGGCAACACCCGCGAGGGTCCGGCCTACGCTGTCTACGAGCTGACCGAGGAGCGCTTCGTCACCTTGCAGGGGTGACGGTCTGAGCGCGCTCAGACCAGGAGCGCATCGCGGGCGAGTTGTGACGCCTCGGTGCGGTTGCGGGCGCCGAGCTTGCGCAGGATCGAGCCGACGTTCTTCTTCACCATGTCGGGCCCGACATGGATCGCAGCGGCGATCTCGCGGTTGGTCGCGCCCGCAGCCAACAGCCGCAGCACCTCTTGCTCCCTCTCGGTGAGAGGCTGAACCCCCGGCGGAAGCGGCAGCTCGAGCGTCGCTTCGGCGGCCGCGAGCACGACCTCCGCCGCCTCCTCGGCACCGGCCGTGGGCGGGATGAAACCGGCGGCATGGATGGAGTGGAAGGCTGCCGGGGCGGTGGTCGAACAGCGGGAGCGCAGCACTAGGCGGATACCCGGAGCGACCTCTCGCAGGGTCGCGGCCACTGACGCCACCGTCTCTCCCAGGCCTGAGACCTCGAGCACGGCGACGTCCGGCTGCTGCGCCCGGATAAGCGAAACGGCATGCTCTGCATCGGCAGCGATCAGGCAGTGGCCGACTCCCTTAGCTCGCTTGAGGATCACCGCGAGGCCGATCCGGCCGACGTCGTGCCGGTCGAGGACAAGGACATCGATGCCTGGAGGGGAGGGCCGATTACCCATTGAGGTAGTTCGAGGCGACTTTCGAAGATTAAGAACTTTCTTGATCTATTTTATCAAGAAATGAATGGCGGGGAACGGGCCGACGGCTCCTCCGCGGAAAGGATCGCCCGATGAAGATCAGATCACGCGCAGCGGGGGCTCTCGCTCTCGCGGCGCTCACCCTCTTGGTATTGGCGCCGACGGCGCCGGCGCAGCGGTACGGGGAGCATCCCCCTCAGAACGGCGGTGGCAGTTGGGCCCACGATCTCGGCCTCGACTGGTTCGACACCACCAACCAGACCGTCGCCGCGGCGGCCTACCCGGAGGCGGTGACCGGCAGCCGCGCCTGGGCGGTCAGTTGGATCGCAGCGGCCCGCGCGGTGGGCGGGAGCGAGGACCGCAGCTACGCGACCGCCGCCTTCGCGCAGGCGCTCCACGACACGCTCGTCGCGCTGGTGCCCTCGCAGGCATCGCAACTCGACGCGCAACTGGCGTCCACGCTCGCGACGATTCCAGCCGGTCCCGCCAAGGACGGAGGGATCGCCGCCGGCAAAAACCAGGCGGCCGCCGTGCTCGCCGATCGGGCCAATGACGGCCTCGACACCGCCTCGGTCGACATCCCCTACACGCCGCCCTCGACCGATCCCGGCGTCTGGCAGCCGACCCCGCCGAACTTCGGGCCCGCGACCCGAGCCGGGCAGGGCGACGGGCGCCCGTTCCTGCTGCAGAGCGGCGACCAGTTCGACCCGGGCCCGCCCCCGAGCCTCGACTCGAAGACCTACCGCCGCGACCTGGCGGAGGTACGGGCCTACGGCAGCTCGGACAGCTCCGTCCGTACCCCGGAGCAGACCGAGATCGCGCAGTTCTGGTACCCCGGCCTGGGCGTTCACTTCAACCAGATCCTGCGCGCGGTCCTTGACGACACCGACCACTCGCTGGCCTGGCAGGCGCGCTTCATCGCCGCCTTCCACGCCGTCACCACCGACACGCAGATCGCTGTCTACAACGCCAAGTTCAAGTACGCCTTCTGGCGGCCGGTGACGGCGATCCGCAACGACGCGGTCAACCCCGACCCGAGCTGGACGCCGCTCTCGGTGACGCCGACCTACCCCGAGTGGGTGAGCGGGCACGGCGGCTACGTCGCAGCCGCGCAGGCGGTGCTGGCGGACTTCGTCGGCCCGCGCACGCCGGCGCCGATCGCGCTGACCAGCCCCAGCGCTCCCGGCGTCGTCCGCACCTACACGGACTGGGCGACGATCACCCGCGAGGTGATCGACGCGCGGGTCTGGGAGGGCGTCCACTACCGCTTCTCCGACGAGGCGGGCGCGAAGCTCGGCAAGCGGGTCGCTGGCTGGGACCTGAACCGGTTGGACGAGCTCGGGATCTAGTCAGTCCCTGACTTCGCGCTCGACCTCATCGGCGAGCGCGGGGTGGTGGTAAGGGCCCGGTTGGCGCAGCCGCTCGATCACGTTGTGGCGGCTGACCGGGTCCTTGTCCTGGCTCTGCTTGATCTTGCAGGTGAAGCGGTCGACGGGAAGGCGGATGCCGACCGTGCCGCGGGCGAACGGCGTCGCCCACTGGCGGTCGAGGAACATCGGCTCCTCTACGTGCTGCTCGAAGTGCTCGACCAGCCGCGTCAGCGCCTCCAGGTTCTCCTCCTCGCTGAGGACTTCCGGCGTGCCATAGAGATGGGCGACGCTGAAGTTCCAGGTCGGCGCCCTGGTGGCGCCCGGCGCGTACCAGCTCGGCGATACGTAGCCGTGGTGGCCCTGGACGATCGCGAGCATCTCGCCCTCGCCGAGCCCGTGCAGCTCGTCGTCGGGCCTGCCGAGGTGGGTGACGAGCGTCAGCTCCTCGGCTTCGGGATCGAGCAGGACCGGGCAGTGCGAAGCGACAAGGCCGTCGTTTTGGCTGACCAGGACCGCCCAGGGGTTCTCCTCAATCAATCGCCGGACGACGCTCGGGTCATCGCAGGCATACGCCGGGTTATGTCGCATCCGCAGAGAGTAAGGGGGGCGTGGGTGACCCTCCCCAGACACTCAACCACGAGCCATTGGCGAGTGGTGTCTGGAGGGGGACACCCCGGCCCCATTCTTACCGTCCTGGCTACCGCAGTTCGGCCGAGGTCTTTTTCAGCAGCTGGCGAGCGACGATCAGCAGCTGGATCTGCTGGGTGCCCTCGAAGATGTCGAGGATCTTCGAATCGCGGGCCCACTTCTCCAGCAGCTCGTTCTCGCCGTAGCCGACCGAGCCGCAGAGCTCGACGCAGCCGAGGGTGACGTCGACGCCGGTGCGCCCCGCCTTCGCCTTGGCCATCGAGGCCTGCAGCGAGTTCGGCTTCGAGTTATCGGCCATCCAGGCGGCCTGGAGGGTGAGCAGCCAGGCCGCCTCGTAGTCGGCCTCCATTTCCAGGAACCGCGCCGCGGCGGCGTGCTGGGAGAGGGCGGGCTTGTCGTAGTCGATCTTCACGCCCGCCTCCTTCAGCTTCTTGCGGGTCTCTTCGAGGGCGGCGCGGGTGACGCCGACGGCCATCGCGGCGACCAGCGGCCGCGTGTTGTCAAACGTTTCCATCACCCCGGCGAAGCCCTTCTCTTTGACCTCCGGGTCTCCGAGCAGCGCCTCTTTCGGCACCCGGCAGTCCTGCAGGGTGAAGTTGGCGGTGTCGGAGGCGCGGATCCCGAGCTTGTGCTCGAGCCGGTCGAGCTTCAGGCCCGGGTTGTCGCGCTCGACGATGAACGACTTGATCGCGGCCCGCCCTTTCGAGCGGTCGAGGCTCGCCCAGACGACGATCAGGTCGGCCCGGTCGCCCGAGGTGACGAAGATCTTCTCGCCGTTGAGGACGTATTCGTCGCCGTCGAGCTCGGCGGTGGCGCGGATCGCGGCCGAGTCCGAGCCGGCTTCCGGCTCGGTGATCGCCATCGCGGCCCACTTGCCGCCGTAGCGCTTCAGCTGCTCCTCGGTTGCGACTGAGGCGATCGCCGAGTTGCCGAGTCCCTGGCGCGGCATCGATAGCAGCAGGCCGACGTCGCCCCAGCAGAGCTCGATGATGCCGAGCACGGTGGAGAGGTTGGAGCCGTTGCGGTTCTCGCCGTCGGCGGCCTTTTCGCGCCGCACGCCGGCCGCGCCGGCGCCGCCGATGTCGGAGCCCTCGTTCATCCCGTCGATCAGGGAGGCGAGCATGTCGAGCTCTTTCGGGTAGGTGTGCTCGGCCTCGTCGTATTTGCGGCTGATCGGGCGGAACACCTCCGTGGCGACCTGGTTGGCCTGGCTCGCCAGCGGCTTGAACTTCTTCGGTATCTCGAGGTTGATCGTCATGGTGCTTTCCTTTCGCTCGTCCGGCGGTGCCTAGACGAGCAGGGCGCCCTCCATCACGCCCGCAGCTCGCAGGTCTCGGTACCAGCGCTCGACCGGGTGCTCCTTGACGAAGCCGTGGCCGCCGAGGAGCTGGACGCCGTCGGAGCCGATCTTCATCCCCTTCTGGGAGCAGAGCCGGCGCGCCAGGCCCGCCTCGCGGGCGAAGCTCTCGCCGCGGTCGGCGCGGCTCGCCGCCCGGTAGGTCGCCAGTCGCATCCCGTTCTGCTCGATGCCGATGTCCGAGACCGTGAAGGCGACGCCCTGGCGGTTGGAGATCGGTTCGCCGAACGCCTGGCGGTCGTTGACGTAGGGCATCACGTAGTCGAGGACCGCCTGCGCGGTCCCGGTCGCAAGGCTGCACCAGGCGATCCGCGAGCGGCTGACGCAGGCGGCGTAGTCCTTGGCGCTCGCCTCGCCCTCGCCGAGCAGCGCGCTCGCCGGCAGTTTGACTTTGTCGATCACGAGGCGGCCGGTGGCGGCGGGCCGCAGGCCCATCGCCGGCTCGTCTTCGACCGAGAGGCCTTTGGCGCCGGACTCGACCACGAACAGGGCCGGGCCGATGCCCTCGGCGTCGGCGGCGACGACGAAGAGCTCGCACTCCTGGGCGCGGGCGACCAGCGACTTGACGCCGCTCAGCACCCACTCGTCCCCTTTCTTTTTCGCCTTCGTCTCCAGCTCGAAGGGATCGAACAGCGGCCGCGGCTCGAGGATCGCCAGCGCCGCGGCGGGGACGTCCTCGCCGGTGAAGGCGGGGAGGTAGGTCGACTCCTGCTCGGCGCTGCCCCAGAGGCCGATCGCGGTAGCGGCGGCGCCGGGGACGAGGGCGGCGTAGGCGATGCCCATGTCGCCGTGGGCGAGGGCCTCGCCGATCAGGACGCTGGTCACCGCCGACTGCTCGGTCATCACGCCGCCGAGCTCCTCGGGGACGCCGAGCATCGCGACGCCGAGCTCGGTCGCCTGGTCGAGGATCTCCTTCGGCGTCTCGCGCTTCTCGTCGGCCTCCAGCGCCGCCGGGCGGATTTGGTCCTCGGCGAAGGAGCGGCCCGCCTCCTGGAACATCTGCTGCTCGTCGTCGGGCGTGAGGTCGAAGAGGCCTTTCGATTTGCCCTTCTTCTGGCGCGCCGGTTTGCCGAGCGTCTGCACGGACTTGAAGGTGCGGCCGGCCGCGGTGGCGGTACGGAAGCCGTTCTTGGTGCCCTGGAAGAGGGCCTTCTCGACCTGCTTGCGGAGGCGGATACGATCCAGCAGGTCGGAGCCGGCGAGGCGGTTGAGCGCCCGCAAGCCGAAGCCCATCCCGCGCTCCGCCATCCCCTTGTTCTCGGTGGTGGTCGTCACTTCGCTTTCTTCCTTCCGGTGGTCTTGGCGGTTTTGGAGTTGTTCTGCAGTGGTTGGACGTGGCCGTCGAGATGAGGCGTGCCCTTCCTCGCGTCGCGGACGGCGAAGATGATCTCCTCGTCCTTCTCCTGGCTGGCGAACTCGACGCGTGCCGGCAGCAGGATCGGCTTGCGGAAGCGGACCTCCGCTTCGAAGCTCTCGGGCAGCTTGCTTTCGAGCTGGGCCAGCGCCCGCGCCTTCGTCCACATCCCGTGCGCGATCGCGCCGGGGAAGCCGAGCGGCTTCGCGGTCAGCGAGTGCATGTGGATCGGGTTGCGGTCGCCGGAGACGCCGCCGTAGCGGCGGCCGAGGTCGCCGGGCAGCTTCCATTCGGCGCCGGCCGGGGCGTCGGCGTCGAGCGAGTCGAAGCCCTTGCCGCCCTTCGGCGCGTCGCCGTTCGGCTTGCCGCGGCGCAGCATCGTGCTCGTGCTCTCCCAGACGACCTTGCCGTCGACCAAGACCTCGGTCTCCAGCGAGAAGGTCTTGCCTTTCGGGTGCGGCTGCAGCTTCGTCGGCCGCACGCGGATCGTCATCTCCTCGTAGATCCCGATCGGCCGCTTCTGCGTGATCGAGTTCTCGACGTGGACGAGGCCGACGGCGCCGAACGGGAACGAGCCGTCGCTCATCACCGCCATGTGCAGCGGGAAGGCGAGCATGTGCGGGTAGGTCGGGGGCAGCGTGTCGCGCAGGGCGAAGCCGCAGACCTTGGCGTAGGCGGCGACGTCCTCCGCCTTGGCGCTGACGCCGGCCAGCTCGAGGTCGAGCCCGTCGGGGATCTCACCGCCGCCGCCCGGGACGAACGGCAGCAGCGAGGCGCCCGGGATCATCGGCAGCGCCGCCCGCGCGTAGAGCGGGAGGATGCTGGGGGAGCTCTCCAGGGTCTTCGCCCCCTGATCATTGGCCATCGGCTAAGCCCCCAGCAGGCTCTGACCGCAGACGCGGACGACGTTGCCGTTGACGCCGGTCGAGGCGGGGCTGGCGAACCAGGCGATCGTCTCGGCGACGTCGACCGGCAGCCCGCCCTGCGAGAGGCTGGAGAGCCGGCGGCCGGCTTCGCGCGGGCCGATCGGCATCGCCGCGGTCATCTGGGTCTCGATGAAGCCCGGCGCGACCGCGTTGATCGTCGCTTTGCGTTTCGCCAGTTCCGGGGCCATCGCTTCGACCATCCCGATCACGCCGGCCTTGGAGGCGGCGTAGTTGGTCTGGCCGTTGTTGCCGGCGATCCCGGCCATCGAGGAGACCCCGATGATCCGCCCGTTCGGCCGCAGCAGTTTCTTCGCCAGCAGCGCCTCGTTGATGCGCTCCTCGCTGGAGAGGTTGATCTCCATCAGCTGCGCCCAGCGCTCTTCCGGCATCTTTGCGATCGTCCGGTCTTTGGTCACGCCGGCGTTGTGGACGACGATGTCGACGCCGTCTTTGAGCGCGTCGGCGATCTTCTCCGGCGCGTTCTCGGCGGTGATGTCGAGCTCGATCGAGCGGCCGCCGATCGCATCAGTGACGGCCTTGAGGTCAGCCGCCATCGGCGGAATGTCGAGGCCGACGACTTCGGCGCCGTCGCGAGCGAGCGTGTTGGCGATCGCGGCGCCGATCCCGCGCGAGGCGCCGGTGACCAGCGCCACCTTGCCCTCGAGTGGCTGGGTCCAGTCGATTTTCGGGCTGGGGGCGACGCCCGCCCCGACCCGAATGACCTGTCCGGAGACATAGGCCGATTTGGGCGAGAGGAGAAAACGCAGCGTCGACTCCAGCTGATCCTCGGCGCCCGGTTCGACGTAGACGAGCTGCGCGGTCGAGCCCTTGCCGCCGATCTCCTTGCCGAGCGAGCGGGTGAAGCCCTCCAGCGCCCGCTGGGCGATGTGGGCCGGGGCGGAGCCGGCTTCGTTCGGCGGCGTGCCGAGGACGATCGCGCGGCCGCTGCGCTGCAGGCGCGAGACCGCGGGGTAGAAGAAGCGCTGCAGCTCGACCAGCTCGGTCGAGTCCGAGATGCCGGTCGCGTCGAAGACCAGCGCCTTGGCCTTGCCTTCGGCGCCGGCCCGTTCGGCCCCGACGCTGTCGAGGACTTTGGCGATCGCCTTGCCGAGGCGGCCTTCCGGCGCGCCGTCGGAGAGGACCGGGCCTGCGATCACCGGCTGGCCGGGCTGGTAGCGGTCGAGCGAGACCGGCTGCGGCAGCCCGAGCTGCTTGGCGATCGTGCCGACTACCGGCGCGTTGACGACTTGCGAGTAACGGTCAGCCATGACTAGTTGGCACCTCCCGGGGCCTCGAGGATCGCGACGACACCCTGGCCGGCGGCGGCGCAGATGCTGATCACGCCGCGGCCTTTGCCGTCTTCGTTGAGCTGCTTGGCGAGGCTGGCGACGATCCGGCCGCCAGTCGCGGCGAACGGGTGGGCGGCCGCCAGCGAGCCGCCGTTGACGTTGAGCTTCTTGCGGTCGATCGGCCCGAGCGGTTTTTTCCGCCCCAGCTTCTCGGTGCAGAACTCTTTGTCTTCCCAGGCCTTCAGCGTGCAGAGCACCTGCGCCGCGAAGGCCTCGTGGATCTCGTAGTAGTCGAAGCCCTGCAACTTCAGCCCGGCGCGGTCGAGCATCCGCGGCATCGCGTAGGCCGGTGCCATCAGCAGGCCTTCGCGCTTGTGGACGTGGTCGACGGCGGCGGTCTGCGCCTCGGTGACGTAGGCGAGGATCGGCAGGTTGCGTTCCTTCGCCCACTCCTCGGAGGCGAGGAGGACGGCGGAGGCGCCGTCGGAGAGCGGCGTCGAGTTGGCCGCGGTCATCGTCCCCTCGGGGCCGCCGAAGACCGGTTTCAGCTTCGCCAGCTTCTCCAGGTTGGAGTCGGGGCGCAGGTTCTGG
>JBQCEW010000056.1:0-9480 GCA_051959815.1 Solirubrobacterales bacterium | reverse complement strand
GGCAGTCAGTGTGCGGGGGATAAACTTCGTACGCGAGAGGGAAACAACCCAGACCATCAGCTAAGGACCCTAAGTGCTAGCTAAGTGGCAAACGATGTCCGAATGCAGAGACAACCAAGAGGTTGGCTTAGAAGCAGCCATCCTTGAAAGAGTGCGTAACAGCTCACTGGTCAAGTGTTCGGGCGCGGATAATTCAACGGGGCTAAAGCTAACCTCCGAAGCTATGGGTGTGCAGGCCTGCGGGTTCTGTACGCGGTAGGAGAGCGTTCCAGTTGCGTGAAGCGGTGTCGTAAGGCCCCGTGGAGTGGCTGGAAGTGAGAATGCCGGCATGAGTAACGAAAGTGGGGTGAGACTCCCCACCACCGATTGTCCAAGGTTTCCTGAGTAAAGTTCGTCTGCTCAGGGTTAGTCGGGACCTAAGGCGAGGCCGAAAGGCGTAGTCGATGGCCAACAGGTTGATATTCCTGTACCACGTCGTTTCCGTTATGACCGATGGGGGGACGGGGAAGGGTAAGAGATCCCAGGCGATGGTCGTCCTGGGGCAAGCACGTAGCTAGTTGCTGTAGGAAAATCCGCAGCGGCGTTTTGACGCGAGGTGCGATGCCAGCTGGCGTGTAGCCGGCGAGTCTCCGATCCCATGCCTCCAAGAAAAGCCTCTAGGCAGGATTCGCGTGCCCGTACCGATAACCGACACAGGTGGACAAGTAGAAAATACTGAGGTGAGCGAGCTAACTCTCGTTAAGGAACTCGGCAAAATCGTCCCGTAACTTCGGGAGAAGGGACGCCCCGGTAGGGTGAACTCCATACGGAGGGAGCTCGAGGGGGCCGCAGTGAATTGGTCCAACCGACTGTTTACCAAAAACACAGGGCTCTGCTAAGTCGCAAGACGACGTATAGGGTCTGACGCCTGCCCGGTGCCGGAAGGTTACGCGGACTTGTTAGCGCTTCGGCGCGAAGCAATGAAGCTAAGCCCCGGTAAACGGCGGCCGTAACTATAACGGTCCTAAGGTAGCGAAATTCCTTGTCGGGTAAGTTCCGACCTGCACGAATGGCGTAACGAGTTGGACGCTGTCTCAACGAGAGGCTCGGTGAAATTAAAGTCTCGGTGAAGATGCCGAGTACCCGCAGCTAGACGGAAAGACCCCGTGAACCTTTACTGCAACTTGATATTGGAGTTTGGGGTATCTCGCTCAGGATAGGTGGGAGACTGTGAACCAGCGGCTTCGGCCGCTGGGGAGTCACCCTTGAGATACCACCCTTGGTGCTCTGAGCTTCTAACACCACGCCGTGATCCGGGTGGTGAACAGTGTCAGGCGGGCAGTTTGACTGGGGCGGTCGCCTCCTAAAGAGTAACGGAGGCGCCCAAAGGTTCCCTCAGTACGGTTGGAAATCGTGCGTAGAGTGTAAAGGCAACAAGGGAGCTTGACTGCGAGACCGACGGGTCGAGCAGGAACGAAAGTTGGGCTTAGTGATCCGGCGGTAGCAAGTGGAAGCGCCGTCGCTCAACGGATAAAAGGTACTCCGGGGATAACAGGCTTATCGGTTCCAAGAGTCCACATCGACGAACCGGTTTGGCACCTCGATGTCGGCTCGTCGCATCCTGGGGCTGGAGTAGGTCCCAAGGGTTGGGCTGTTCGCCCATTAAAGCGGTACGCGAGCTGGGTTCAGAACGTCGTGAGACAGTTCGGTCCCTATCTGCTGTGGGCGTTGGAGAATTGAGAGGAGTCATCCCTAGTACGAGAGGACCGGGATGAACATGCCTCTGGTGTATCTATTGTCCTGCCAAGGGCACCGCAGGTTAGCTACGCATGGAACGGATAACCGCTGAAAGCATCTAAGCGGGAAGCCGTCCTCGAGATAAGTTCTCCCATCCCCTTGAGGGAGTAAGACCCCTGGTAGACCACCAGGTTGATAGGCCGGCGGTGCAAGCGCAGCAATGTGCTCAGCCGACCGGTACTAATGGGTCGAGGGCTTGACGGATATTTTTTAAATACCTTGAGGTCTTGTGCGGTTTTCAAGCTCCACCGGGCGTAGCGTCTCGCAAAATCTCCGGTGGCGCATAGCGAGAGGGAAACACCTCTTCCCATTCCGAACAGAGCAGTTAAGCCTCTCAGCGCCGATGGTACTTGGAGGGCAACCTCCTGGGAGAGTAGGTCGCCGCCGGTTCTTCTTTAAGCGGTCCGCGCCAGGAATTGGCGCGGGCTGCGGTGCTCGATAAGCGGCGCGCTACGCCACCATCGAGTGGCTTGCGTAGCGCTGCTACGCGGCGCCCCTCGCTGGCGGCGGAATCGCTTGCTTCTCGAACACCTCGCTCCTGCGTCAATTCCTGGCCCGAACCGCCGGATTTAGCTAGCCCATTGCGGCTTTGTGTATCCGATTCTTGACACAGCGGGGTGTGCTCAAAATCGGCTCCGGCTCCGGCTCTGCGCCGAGCCCTTTCACGACTCCGCATTTGACCTCGCTGTGGCGGGGCGAAGTTCGGAGTGGGGCGCCCAGCCCGACTTACCCGCTACGGGCGCAGGACGAAGGGGCGATCGGCTTCCCGCCGCCGCGAGTTGGAGCGGGCGGGGGTGGTGCCCATGCGGCGGCGGGTTTCGCAGCTCGGCGACGTTCTCCCAACGGGCTCTAGGCCGTACTCGCCGAGCGTGGCGAAGTCGATCAGCAGGTCGACGGCGTCGGTCAGCCGTCCGGTTATCTTGGTCTTGGAGTCGAACATCAGTTCGTACAAGGTAAAGGGGGGTTCGGACGGCATCGGGTTTCTGCAATGGGGGTTGCAGGAGACGGGGGTATTCCCCTTGCTAGAGCGGTTTAAGGCATGTCGCGACGCTACTGTCGGCAGTAGCGTCGCAAACCCCAGAAGCGCGATCAGGGACGTTTTTCCCGGGAGCTCTGCTGTGGCTTGGGGCCACGCTCCGTGACGTCCCGCACAGAAGAGCCTACCTGTTTTTGGGGCTCGTCTGCAAACTTGAGGACTAACGCAGCCGTCTCGGCGGGCTTCTCGACGTTGGGAGAGTGGCCGGCACCGGCGATCAGATGGGTCTCGGCGCCGGGGACGCTGCGCTTGTACTGGTTGAGGGCGCGCTGCGGGTCGTTGACGATCTGCTCTTCGGCGCCCATCAGGGCCATCAGCGGCTTCCCGATCGTTTTTAGGCGCTGGTCCAGCGACTCTTCGTTGAGGTAGTTGTCGACGCCGTCCGGCGATTCGTCGTAGGCGGTGTAGGTCAGCCGCTTGACGTCGTTTACGAAGGCATCGGGGACGTGGAAGCCGGGCGCGAAGGCGACGCCGAGCCCGTCGCGGATGGAGAAGTCGGGCTTGATCGTCCACAGCGCCTCGCCGAGCACCGGCTGGAAGGCGAGGCCGGCGATGAAGCCGAGGTCGCCATAGGAGTTGTCGGGCGGCATGTCGATGATCGCGACCCGTTGGACCAGTTGCGGAGCTCGTTCCGCGAGCGCCACGGAGACGCTGCCGCCGAGCGAGTGGCCAACCACGGTCGCTCCCTTGACGCCGAGCTGTTCCAGGGCCTCGGCGACCAGCTTCGCCTGGTTTTCCGGCGTGTAGCCCGAGCCGGGCTTTTCCGAGCCGCCGTGGCCGAGGAGGTCGACGGCGACCACCCGGTGATGGGCTTCCAGGCGCGGCAGCATCCCGTCCCACCAGTCGATTGCGCAGCTGAAGCAGTGGATGAGGACGATCGGCGGCGCCGAGCGCGGCCCGCGGTCGATCACCTGCATTTCGCCGTCGGGGAGGTGCAGGATGCGGCCGCCGGGCACGGTGACGTGTGCCTTCTCGGTCTTGCCATCGACGATCAGGGCGTTGACCGCCAGCACCACGATCAGCGCCAGCACCACTCCCAAAGCGATTTTCCCTCGTCTGCCCACCCCGGTCGTTACCCTAGCCGCGTGAGTTCGAAGCGAGCAGCCTGATGGAGAAGTTCGTGATCCAGGGCGGCGTCCCCCTCTCGGGGGAGGTGACGGTCGCCGGCAACAAGAATGCGGCCCTGCCGATCCTCGCCGCCTGCCTGCTGACCGAGGAGGAGGTGCTGCTGCACCGGGTGCCGCGGATCCGCGACACCGAAGCCCAGATCGCCCTGCTCGAGCAGCTCGGGGTCGAGGTCGAGTGGGTGGCGGACAACAGCGTCCGGCTCTGCGCCCGTGACGTCGCCGGTGGCGAGGTCGACGAGGAGCTCTCGGGCAAGATTCGCGCCTCCTTCCTGCTTGCCGGGCCGCTGCTGGCGCGCTTCGGCGAGGCGAGGATGCCGCCGCCCGGCGGCGACTTCATCGGCCGCCGGCGCCTCGACGCGCATCTGGACGCCTTCAAGGACCTCGGGGCCAGGGTCGACGGCAGCCGCTGGATCGAGCTGAGCGCTCCCAACGGCCTCTGCGCCTGCGAGATCTTCATGGACGAGCCCTCGGTAATGGGGACCGAGAACGCGCTGATGGCTGCCGCCCTGACGCCGGGGCCGACGCAGATCGCCAACGCCGCCTCTGAGCCCCACGTCCAGGACCTGGCGCACCTGCTGAGCGCGATGGGGGCTCGCGTCGACGGGATCGGCTCCAACGTGATGGTCGTCAACGGCGCCGAGCGCCTCGGCGGCGCCGAGTACACGATTTCCTGTGACCACATCGAGGTCGGCAGCTTCATGGCTCTGGCCGCGGCCACTGGCGGTGAGCTGCGCATCCGCGACGTCAACCCGAAGGACTTGACCAACGTGCGCCGCCAGTTCAAGCGTCTCGGGCTGCGCTCGGAGATCCAGGGAGAAGACGTGCTCGTCCCCGCGGGGCAGAGCCTCGAGGTCGAAGCGGACCTCGGCGACGCGATCCCGAAGATCGAGGACGGGCCCTGGCCGGCTTTCCCGGCGGACCTCACCTCGATCGCGCTGGCGCTTGCTACGCAGGCCAACGGCGAGGTGCTGATCTTCGAGAAGATGTTCGAGAACCGGTTGTTCTTCGTCGACAAGCTGGTTGCGATGGGCGCTCGGATCACGCTGTGCGATCCCCACCGGGCGATTGTCAGCGGTCCGAGCCGGCTTCATGGGGAGCGCGTCGAGAGCCCTGACATCCGCGCCGGGATGGCAATGCTCATCGCCGCCTGCGCGGCGGAGGGGACCTCGGAGATCGGCAACATCCGCCAGATCGACCGCGGCTACGAGCAAATCGACGAGCGCCTGCGCAGCCTCGGCGCCCAGATCGAACGCGTTTCTGCGGAGGTCCCTGCTTAGCAGGGAATTCCCGCTCTTCCCCGTAAGGTCAGGCCGATGATCCACCCGATTCCGCCAGGAACGCGCGACGTGCTGCCGGAGGAGATGCGCGAGTTGCGCCGCCTGCAGACGGCCCTGATCGAGGTCTTCGAAGCCAAGGGGTACGGCCAGGTCGCCACGCCGGCGCTCGAATACGACGAGGTGCTGACCCGCGGCCGCGGCCGCGGCGACGATGCCGGCTACCGCTTGTTCGACGAGAGCGGCGAGCTGCTGGCGCTGCGCTCGGAAATGACCGTCCCGATCGCCCGTCTCGTCGCCACCCGCTACGCCGATGCGGAGCCGCCGCTGCGCTTCTGTTACCTCGCCGCCGCTTACCGGGCGGTCAGCCCCCAGCGCGGCGAGCTGAGGGAATCCCTGCAGGCGGGGGTGGAGCTGATCGGAGCCCCCGCCGCACAGGGCACGGTCGAGGTGATCTCGGTCCTCGAAGCGGCGCTCGACGCCGCCGAGCTCGGCAGCGCGGTGATCGGCTTCGGCGACGCCGATCTCTACCGCGACCTGCTCTCCGAGTACGGTCTGGAGCCGGAGGCGCGCAACTCTGCGCTGGCGCGCCTGGCGGCCCATGACCTGGTCGGTCTCGAGGCAGAGCTGGCGGAGGCGGGGATCGGCGACGAGCGGGTCGCGACCTGCCTTTCGCTGGCCCAGTTAAGGGGCGGGGCGGAGGTGTTGACGCAGGCGTGCGAGTACGAGGCCGAGGCCGTCGCGCGCGCCGTTGAGCGGCTCGAGGACGTCAGCCAGGCGCTCGGTTCCCGCTCAGACGGCCACCGCGTTCAGTTCGACTTCGGTCTGATGCGCGACCTCGCCTACTACAACGGCGCGATTTTCGAGGTCTATGACCCCGCCGTAGGCGCCATTCTCGGCGGCGGCGGCCGCTACGACGGCCTGATGAAACGCTTCGGTCTCGACCTCTCCGCGGCCGGCTTCGCCCTCTATCTGGAGCGGGTCGAGGTGGCGCGGGTCGAGGAGCGACGGCGCCGAAAGGAGGGGCGGTGAGCGAGTCGCTGAAGCTGGCAGTCCCGCGCGGAGCCCTGTTCGGGGAAACGCTCGACGTCCTCGACGCTGCCGGCGTCGACACCTCCGAGTTGCGCGGCGACTCGCGCTCGTTGATCTTCGAAGCGAGCGGGATGACGCTGGTGACGATGCGTCCCTCCGACGTTCCCACCTACGTCGCCGCCGGCGCCGCCGACGTCGGCATCACCGGCAAGGACGTGCTGGAGGAGCAGAGCGACCGGTCGGTCTACGAGCTGCTCGACCTCGGCTACGGCCGCTGCCGGATGGTGCTCGCCGGGCGCAAGGGCTCCGATCGCCTCGAGGACTCGCAGAGCTCGCTGGGGATGATGCGGATCGCGACCAAGTACCCGCGGATTGCCGAGCGCTACTTCGAGTCGACTGGGCGCCAGGTCGAACTGATCGAGGTCAAGGGTTCGGTCGAGCTGGCGCCGCTGGTCGGCCTCGGCGACGGGATCGTCGACCTCGTCGCGACCGGGCGGACGCTGGAGGAGAACGAACTCGAGGTGCGTGAGGAGATTGTCGAGTGCACGGCCCGCTTCGTTGCCAATCGCGTCGCCCACAAGCTGCGGGCGACCGAGATCGACGAGCTAACCGAGAAGCTGCGCGAGGCAAGCCGACGATGAGGGTGCGGCGCTTCGAGTGGGAGGGGGCCGTGGAAACCGCCGCCGCGCTGCGGGGGTGGGCGACGAAATTGTCACCGCCAGTGGACGTCGGCGAGATCTTCGAAGAGGTGGTGGGGCGCGGCGACGAGGCGGTGCTGGAGCTGACCAACCGCTTCGACGCTCCCGGTGCCAACCTCAACTCCCTGCGGGTCGATCCCGCCGATGCCAAGGCGGCGCTTGCCGTGACCGAGCCGAAGCTGCGGACGGCGCTGGAAACGGCGATCGCCAACGTCCGTCAGGTCGCCGAGGCGCAGATCGGGAGCGAGCGAGAGGTCGAGCTGCCGGCCGGCCAGAAGGTGACGCTGCGCGAGGTCCCGGTCGGCGCCGCGGGCATCTACGCGCCTGGCGGTCGCGCCGCCTATCCTTCCAGCGTCCTCATGTGCGCAATTCCGGCGCAGGTTGCCGGCGTGGAGCGGGTCGCGCTCGCCTCGCCGCCTGGGCCCGACGGGCGCCTCAATCCGCTGACGCTCGCCGCCGCCGCTCTTTGCGAGGTGGAGGAGATCTACGCGATGGGGGGCGCCCAGGCGATCTTCGCCCTCGCCTACGGCACGGCGACGATTGAGCCAGTCGATGTCATCGCCGGTCCCGGGAATGCCTGGGTGCGCGAGGCGAAGCGCGCCGTCTATGGAGAGGTCGGCATCGACTCGCTCGCCGGTCCCTCGGAGCTGATGGTGATCGCCGGGCACGACACCGACCCCGAGTGGGCCGCCCTCGATCTCTGCGCCCAGGCCGAGCACGGGCCGGAAAGCCCGCTGGTCCTGGCGGCGGTCGAGGAGCAGGTGCTGGATGCGATCGCTGAGGCGGCCGAAGTGGCGGCGGCCTCCCGTCCCAGTGTCGCCGAGGCGCCGCTGGCTCTGGTCCAGGTGCGCGATGTCGAGGCCGCGATCGACCTCGCCAACGCGTATGCGCCCGAGCACCTCGAGCTGCTGGAGACCGACGCGGCGCTGCTCGCCGAGCGCGTCACCACCGCCGGCTGCGTCTTCGTCGGCCGCCATGGTGCCACCGCTTTCGGCGACTACCTCGCGGGCTCCAACCACGTCCTTCCGACCGGCGGCGCCGGCCGCTACGCCGGGCCGCTCGGCCCGGGCGTCTTCCGGCGGCGAATCTCCAATGTTGAGCTCGGCGAGGCCGCCGCGGCCGCGCTCGCCCCGCACGTTGACGTGCTTGCCCGCGCGGAGGGCTTCCCTGTCCACGGCGAGTCGGCGATGATTAGGCGATGAGCAGAACCGCAGACAGAGAGCGGCAGACCGCCGAGACGCAGATCAAGCTTTCCCTCGATCTCGACGGCGGGGAGGCGAGTGCCGACACCGGCGTCGGCTTCCTCGACCACATGCTGGATTTGCTGGCCCGTCACGGGCGGCTGGGGCTGAAGGTCGAGGCAAATGGCGACCTGGAGACCGGCGCCCACCATACGGTCGAGGACGTGGGCATCGTCTTCGGGCAGGCGCTCGACGAAGCGCTCGGTGACCGCGCCGGCATCCGCCGCTACGGCTCGGCGTTGGTGCCGATGGACGAGTCCCTGGCCGAGTGCGCGATCGACATCTCCGGCCGTCCGTACTGCGACTTCGCCGCCGAGTTGCCGGTGGTTTCGATCGCCGGCTTCGACAGCGAGCTGGCCGAGGAGTTCTTCCGCGCGGTCGCCAACAGCGCCAAACTGACCCTGCACATCTGGGTTCGCTCCGGGACCAACGCGCACCACATGATCGAGGCCTCCTTCAAGGCTTTCGCCCGGGCTCTGCGCGTCGCGGTCTCGATCGACCCCGACGAGAGCGGCGTGCCCTCGACCAAGGGGACGTTGAGCCAGTGAGCACGCGGATCGCGATCCTCGACTACGGGATGGGCAACCTGCGGTCGGTCGAGAAGGCGCTTGAGCACGTCGGCGTCACCGCGATCGTCACCAACGACGAGGGTGAGGTGCGGGCGACCGACGGCGTGATCCTGCCCGGCGTCGGCGCCTTCCCGCGAGCGATGGAGCGGATCCGCGAGCTGGGGCTGGGCGAGCTGATCGCCGAGCGCCGCAACTCCGGCGTCCCGATCCTCGGTATCTGCCTCGGCCTGCAGCTGCTCTTCGAGTCCAGTACCGAGCTGGGTGGAGCGAGCGGGCTCGGGCTCCTTGAGGGGTCAGTGGCCGAGCTGGAGGCGGAGGGGCTGAAGGTCCCGCACATCGGCTGGGAGCCGGTCCGCTGGGAGCGCGAGTCGCGGCTGACCGAGGGCATCCCATCGGAGACGCCGTTCTACTTCGTCCACTCCCTCGCGCCGCGACCGACGGGCGACGAGCTGCTGGGAACCGCCGTCTATGGCAACCGCTTCGCCTGCGCCGCCGAGCGCGACAACGTCTTCGGCGTCCAGTTCCACCCGGAGAAGTCGAGCAGCGCCGGCCTGCGGCTGCTCTCCAACTTCGCCGGCGTCTGCGCGAAGTCGCCAGCGACCGCGTGATCCTCTATCCCGCCATCGACATCCGCGGCGGCAAGGCGGTGCGGCTGCTGCAGGGCGACTACGAGCGCGAGACCGCCTACGACGCCGATCCCGTCGATGCGGCCCGGCGATGGGCTGGA
>JBQCEW010000055.1:0-4770 GCA_051959815.1 Solirubrobacterales bacterium | reverse complement strand
CCCCCCCCCCCCCGGCCCCATCCGGTCGCAGTCCTAATTACGGACAGTTTCGGGAGGGCATGGCGGCTGGGGCAAGCCGAGGTGGCGATTGGCTGCGCCGGGTTGATGCCGATGGACGATTGGCGAGGCCGTCGCGATTCGCACGGGCGCGAGCTGAAAGCGACCGAGATCGCGATCGCTGACGAGGTGGCGGCGGCCGCGGATCTGGTTCGGGGCAAGGACGAGGGGGTGCCAGCGGTAGTTGTTCGTGGCCTCGAGCGCTACGTCGTGGCGGAGGACGGCCCCGGCGCCGCCGCCCTCCGCCGCCCCCCCGGCGAAGACTTATTCAGATAGACCGCTAATCCCGGTCCTTGCCGACCGCGCCTTTGACCGCGTCAGAGACCTTCTCGACGCCGTCCTTGACCGCGCCCGTCGCCTTGTCGACCTTGCCTTCGCGCTTCAGGTCATCGTCGCCAGTTAGATCTCCAGCTGCTTCCTTGACTCGGCCCTTGGCATCGTCCTTGTTGCGGATCTCGTCACTCACTCGCATCCCTCCTTGGCTTTCAACGAATGCGATTCAGCTACCCGAAACCGGCGACCTCTAGCACCGCGGCGCCACGGAAGCGGCCGGCGCGGAGGTCATCGAGGGCTTGGTTGGCCTGGTCGAGGGGGTAGGCGGAGACCTCGGTGTGGACGGGGACCTGTGGGGCGAGGGCGATGAATTCCTCACCGTCCTGGCGAGTGAGGTTGGCGACGGAGCCGAGGACGCGCTCGCCCCAGAGCTCGGCGTAGGGGAACGAGGGAATGTCGCTCATGTGGATGCCGGCGCTGATGATCCGGGCGCCCTTGGCGCTGACCCGCAACGCCGCCGTCATCAGCGCTCCCACCGGGGCGAAGACGATCGCGCCGTCGAGCTCCTCCGGCGGCGCCTCGCCCGAGGAGCCGGCCCACTCGGCGCCGAGCTCGCGCGCGAACGCCTGCGTGCCGGTGTCGCCACCGCGGGTGAAGGCGAAGACGCGCCGCCCTTCGTGGACCGCAACCTGACAGAGGATGTGGGCGGCGGCGCCGAAGCCGTAGAAGCCGATCCGCTCCGCGTCGCCGACCAGCCGCAGCGCCCGGTAGCCGATCAGCCCCGCGCAGAGCAACGGCGCCGCCCCCAGGTCCGACAGGTCTGGTGGGATCGGAAAGCAGTAGCGCGCGTCGGCGGCCACCACCCCGGCGTAGCCGCCGTCGATGTCGTAGCCGGTGAACTCGGCGTTGTCGCAGAGGTTCTCGCGGCCGCTGCGGCAGTAGCGGCACGTCCCGTCGGTCCAGCCGAGCCACGGCACCCCGACGCGGTCGCCGGGAGCGAAGCGCTCGACCCCCTCCCCCACCTCGCGGACGATGCCGACGATCTGGTGCCCCGGCACCAGCGGCAGCTTCGGCTCGTCGAGGTCGCCGTCGAGGATGTGGAGGTCGGTGCGGCAGACGCCGCAGGCGCGGACGTCGAGCAGGACCTGGCCGGGGCCGGCGCTGGGCTCGGGCAGCTCAGCGAGCCGGAGCGGCTCCCGCTGCCTCTCGAGGACCATCGCTCGCATAGGTCTCGATGATCTCGTACAACGTCGTCCTCTGCGCGGGTTCGCGCCCCGCCGCCCGCGCCGCCTCGATCAGCTGCTCGGGCTCCAGCCGCACCCCGTGCTGCGAGCCGGCCATGCGGGAGATGTTCTCCTCCATCAGCGTGCCGCCGAGATCGTTGACGCCCCAGCGCAGCGCCTCGGTCGCCCCCTCCAGCCCCATCTTTACCCAGCTCGCCTGCAGGTTGGGGATACTGCGGCCGAGGGCGAGACGGAAGGCGGCGGTGTGCTTGAGGTTCTCGCGGATCGAGATCTCCTCGATCCCGTGGGTGCGCCCCAGCAGCGTGTTGAACGGAATGAAGCTGAGCGGGACGAACTCGGTGATGCCGCCGGTCCGCTCCTGGAGCGCCCGGACCACCCGCATGTGGCGGGCGAGCTCGCGCGGCTCCTCGATGTGGCCGAACATCACCGTCGAGGTCGAACGCAGGCCGGCGCGATGGGAGGCTTCGATGATCTCCACCCACCGGTCGGCCGGAAGCTTGTTCGGCGAGATCCGCTGCCGCACCCCGTCGTCGAGCACCTCGGCCGCCGTGCCTGGCGTCGAGCCGAGCCCGCACTCGAGCAGGTACTCGAACACCTCCAGCGGCTCCTTGCCGGAGCGCTCGCAGGCCCAGTTGATCTCCATCGGCGAGTAGGCGTGCAGGTGCAGCTGCGGCGCCACCTCCTTCGCCAGCCGCAGCCAGCGCCCATACTCCTCCAGGGTCAGGTCGGGATGGATGCCCCCCTGCATGCAGAGCTCCGTCGCCCCGAACTCGACCGCCTCGCGCACTCGCGCCGCGAAATCCTCCTCGGAGACTTCATAGGCGTCCGGCGAGCGCCGCCCCTGCCCAAACCCGCAGAAGGCACAGCCGACGATGCAGACGTTGGTGAAGTTGATGTTGCGGTTGACGACGAAGGTGACCCGGTCCCCCGCCAGCTCCTGGCGTAACTCATCCGCGGCAACCCGCATTTCCTCGATGACCTCAGGCCGAGTCTCGGCGAACAAAGCCGTCAGCTCGTCCTCCGTCAGCTCCTGGCCGTCGCGACCTTTCTCGATGGCTGAAGGTGCCAGATTCGGCGCGATCCTCTCTTCGCTTTTGCGCCCCGACCCCTTCCGCGGGATGAACGACCAGTACTTCAGCTTGATCACGTCGAGGACCCCCTGCTCCATCCATTCCGGGTCCATGTACTGCGGGTAGACGCAGAGCCGCTCGGTCAGCGCGTAGCCCCGTGGCGCCAGCTCCTTGCGCACCTGGTGGGGCGACGGGAAGGGCTCCTCCGGGGAGATATGGTCCCCATTGGCTGAAAGGCCGCCGAGATCGGTGGCGCCCACCTCAACCAACTCGGGCCAAAACTCAGACAGATTGGGCGGCACCTGCACCCCCACGTCCGGCATCAGCCGCCTGCACTCCGCGATCAGGCGCTTGATCTCCTCGATCCCGACCGGGTTCGCCCACTGCGGCAGGCGTGGCGGGGGGGGGGGGCCCCCCACCCCCGCCCCCCCAGCGCTCACGCGAAGCCTCATCTGCGATCTCAGCCACCTCGGCGCCGTAGTAGCGCGGGTGGGGGACGAAGTTCTGGAGGATCACCTCTTGTAAGTGACCGTGACGGCTGTGGCTAGCGGCGAGGGCTTCCAGGGATTCGATGCGCTCCTGCTCCGTCTCTCCGATGCCGACGAGGATCCCCGAGGTGAAAGGGATCTTCAGCTCGCCGGCGGCTTCGATCGTGGCCAGGCGAGCTGCGGGGTGCTTGGTGGGAGAGCCCGCGTGAACGGTGTCCATCAGACACTCGGAGATCGACTCGAGCATCAGGCCTTGAGACGCGGTGACCTCTCTGAGCCGAGCGAGGTCGCCCTTGTCGAGCACGCCGATGTTCGTATGCGGAAGCATCCCGCGCTCCATCGCGCGTTCGCAGGTCCAGACGACATAGCTGGTGAAGTCGTCGTGACCCCAGGCCTCGAGCCGTTCAGCGACTACGGGATTGACCTCGGGGCGCTCGCCAGTCAGGACCAGCAGCTCCTTGGCATTGCGTTTCAGCGCCTCGTCGAGCTGTTTTTCGACGTCAGCGGGTGCGTGGATGTGGGCCTGGTGGGTTGCGAAGGCGCAGTACTTGCAGTAGCACCGGCAGGTGCGGGAGAGGGAGAGCGTGTAGTTGCGGGAGAAGGTGACCCGGCGCACGCCGCCCAAGCTACTGCACGCGCCGGCCCGGCAGCCTTAGATGAAGAAAGCGCCACCCGGTCGGGTGGCGCTTTCGAAGGTTTGCCTCAGGTGGCGGGTTTGTCGCTGGTCGGCGTCGCCCGTTTCGGGACCGGCGGACGGACGTGCTCCGGCGGTTCGGTCGGGGGCAGGCCGCCCGGCTCGAGGACGAAGCGGTAGACCGCAGCAGCCAGCAGCGAGCCGACGATCGGGCCGGCGAGGTAGGGCCAGACACCGCCCCATGAGTTGCCGACCAACGCCGGGCCGAACCAACGGGCCGGGTTAAAGGCACCGCCGGTCAGCGGGCCGCCGACCATGACGATGAACCCAAGCGTGGTGCCGATCGCCAGCGGCGCCCACTCCTTGAAGCTCTTCTCCGAGTAGACGGCGGTGAGGATGACGAGGACGAGGACGAAGGTGCCGATTCCCTCGACCACCGAGCCGGCGAACTTGTTGGCCAGAAGGCCACTCACTTCCGCCGCGCCGTAATGCGTCGGCCGTCCCTCGTCGAGCAGCAGCCCCTTGGTCAGAAGCGCGCCGAGGACTGCTCCGGAGAGCTGGGCGAGCATGTAGATAGCCCCGTCGAGCGGGCGGATGCGCCGGATCACCAGGGCCGCCAGCGTCACCGCCGGGTTGAAGTGCCCGCCGCTGACGACGCCGAACATGACGATCAGCCCGAACAGCAGGAAGGCGTGGACTAGGCCAACTACCGCGAAGTCCGACCCGAACTGCGCCTGACCACCGGTCGATACGTACAGGACGACGACACTGGTGATGAAGAAGACCAGCAGCAACGTGCCGATCAACTCAGCTAGATAGGCGGGTATACCTCTCTCCTGCACTGAAATTCCTCCTCGTTCCCGTGATCAGGTAAGCGGCGGCAGTGTACTCACAATCGGTGGATGAAATAGGTTTCGCGACCGCATGAGACGAGCTGTCGCGCTGCTGGCGGCCGCTCTCGCGCTCGCCGGCATCGCCGGCTGCGGGGGAAGCGGCGCAGAACC
>JBQCEW010000054.1:0-2918 GCA_051959815.1 Solirubrobacterales bacterium | reverse complement strand
GACGTCGAAATCGGCGATCACCCCATCCTTCAGCGGCCGAATCGCGGTGATCGTCCCCGGGGTCCGCCCGAGCATCCGCTTTGCTTCGACCCCGACCGCGTGCACCTGCCCGTTACGGGAGTCGATCGCCACGACGGAGGGCTCGGAGAGCACGATGCCGCGGCCCCGCACGTAGACGAGGGTGTTGGCGGTGCCGAGATCGACGGCCATGTCGCGGCCAACGAGTCCAATCCTGCCGAAGATGCACATTTTCAGGCATGATGATGGCTAACGCGTCTTAGCGTTCTGTGAGTTCGATCAGGTTGGCGCGAACAGTTGCGGCGCCAGCTCAGCCAGCAAACCCACCGGAAGCCCCACCACGTTCGAAACGCTCCCCTCGAGGCGTTCAACCAGGGTCGATCCAAGCGTCTGGATCGCGTAACCCCCAGAACGCCCCTCCCACTCCCCAAACCGGACGTACCGCTCCTTTTCGGCATCGGTCAGGTCCTTGAAGACGACGGTCGTCTTCTCCAGCCCCGAGTGAACGTACCTATTCCCGGTATGCGGGAACAACTGCGTTCGGTCTTCCACAACGAGGCCGCTCATCACCGTGTGCCCCCGCCCGCTCATCCGGTCGAGGTATTCGCGCGCCTCCCGCCCATCGGCGGGCTTGCCCAGGACTTCCCCGTCGAGCACCACGTCGGTGTCGCAAGCGATCACCAGCCCCTCGGCCCCAACCGCCTCAGCCTTTCGCCGCGCGTTCTCGACAACGAGGTGCTCTGGGTCACCTTGATCCAGCTCCTCGACCCCGGGCACGAAAACCTCGAACTCGATGCCCAGCTTCTGCAGAATCTCCCGCCGCTGCGGGGACCCGGATGCGAGGACTACCTTCAGAGCTCGGGAAACCAGATCCCGATCTCGCGCTCGGCCGACTCGTCGGAGTCGGAGCCGTGGACCATGTTGAAGGTCACCTCGAGTGCGAAATCGCCGCGGATCGAACCAGGGGCAGCCTCGACCGGGTTGGTCGCGCCGATCAACTGGCGCGCAGCCTTCACGGCTTCGGGGCCTTCGAGGACCATCGCCACCAGGGTGCCGCCGGTGATGAAGGAGACGAGCTCGCCGAAGAACGGCTTGTCCGTGTGCTCGGCGTAGTGCTGGTTGGCGATCTCCTCCGTTGCACGCATCGACTTCAGCGCGGCGATCCGCAGGCCCTTGCGCTCGAAGCGGGCGATCACCTCGCCGGTGAGGGCGCGTTCGAAGGCGTCAGGCTTGACGAGGATCAGGGTCCGGCTCACGGCGGGGGCTCCTTTGCTCTTGGGTGGGCTGAGACCCCTCCTGCGCCTCCGGTGGCGCTTTGCGGCGCCGTGGCTGCTCCTGGCGCTCCTGGCGTTTCGGCGCCGGGCGCTCCTCGGGGTCTCGACGTTTGCGGCGCGGCCGCTCCTCGCCGCCGCCCCTCAAGTTCGTCTCGCAGTAGGGGCAGAGGGACCAGCGCGGGTCGACCGGCTTGTTGCAGCTCGGGCACGGGTCCTTGAGGCGGCGCTGGCAGTTGGGGCAGCGCAGGTAGTTTTTCTCGACCGGGTACTCGCAGTTGGGGCAGGTCTGCTCGCTCAACTGCCGCACCCGCAGCTCGGCGGCTTTGATCTCCAGCTCGCGCTCGTGCGCGTCCTCGAGGAACTCCGGCGGCCGCACGATCGCGTAGACGGCGGTGCCGATGTAGGGGAAGAAGGAGGCGACGGTCGCGCAGGCGACCAGGAAGGGGTCGGAGATGCGGCGGCGCGCGTCGAGGTAGGTGTAGACGATCAGCGCCAGCCAGAGGACGACCAGCATCAGCAGGAAAAGGGTCGCGACCAAGTTGAGGCCGCTGTTGGTGATGCCGAAGATCGCTAGAGGCATAAGTAAGGGGAAGAAAGAAAAGAAGGGAAGGAGCGGCGGGCGCCGCGGGGGCGGCAGTTTACTTCGCCGTCGCCGACGTTAACCCTGTTCTCTAAAGGAAGATCCTTCCAAACAGGTATCCCACGCCGAAGAACACGAGGATCACGATCGCCACCACGGCGGCAACGAGCCCCATCATCGAGAGCAATTCCGAACCGGCGCTACGAGGTCGCTCCATGCGGGAATCCTCGCACAACCCGCCGATGGGCCGATTCCCCTCCATATGGGGGTATTCAAGGCCCGTCAACGAGGTTTCTTGCGGGAGCGATTGCGTAGTGGGAACCGGTGATGAGGACGGCGCCCGCCGGGGGCTCGGAGGCGAGCGCTGTGGCGCGGCGCAGCGCGCGCTCGAAATTGGGCTCCGCCTCGGCTGGGAGGCCCGCTGCTTCGCAGGCGGCCAGAAGCTCGGCGGCGGGCCGCGCGCGGGCGCCAGGGCGGCCGTGGCCTTCCAAGGCGGAGGCGGGGATCTCGGTACAGACCGCCCGCTCCAGGGCCGGTGCCAGCGCCGCGACCATCGCCGGCGCGTCCTTGTCGGCAAGGACCGCGAGGCAGGCGACCACCCGCCTGCCTGCGGCGACGGTGGGCAGCGACTCCGCCAACGCCGCCGCGCCAGCGGGATTGTGGGCGGCATCGACGAAGGTCGGCGGCTGCTCGGCGATCAGCTCGAGCCGGCCGGGCACTGTGACGGTGGCGGCGACCTCGGCGACGCGGTCGCGGTCGAGGTGGCCGAGGAAGGCCTCCGCCGCTGCGCAGGCGAGTGCGAAGTTACGTCGCTGGAACTCCCCCGGCGCGCGCAGGTGCACCTCGGGGCCTGGGTCCACCGGCGCCACGAGGAGGTTCGCGCTGCGAGCGTTTGCCGTCTCTTCCGCCAGCGCCCGCACTTCATCCGAGACCTGGCCCAGCACCAGCGTCGTGTGGTCGCGCAGGACCGCCAGCTTCTCCCCCGCGATCTCGGTTTCGGTCTCCCCCAACCACTCGGTGTGATCGAGACCGATCGAGGTGAGAAT